>JBAVQT010000412.1:0-3412 GCA_049694295.1 Candidatus Acidiferrales bacterium | reverse complement strand
CCCCAATTCCGTAGGCGCTCTGGACACTTGGAACCCGGACGAATCGGAGCGTGGCGAACGCGACCCGCCGTACGAGTGAACGCATCCGCATGGCCTTCAACAACATCGAATCACTTCCAAAAATCTGATTTCGCGAGAGCATTTCAAGCCCTGACGCAAAAACTATCCGCCTATCGCTTCGATGGATTCTTTATCGGAGCTTTTACCGGTCCCTGGCCAGCAGACTCGCCAGCCGCGAAATAAAATGGTTCCCTCGCGCTCTAGTGTCACCTGCTGCCGCAAAGTGTGATAGTTTTCGCTCCAGACACGACCGTCTGCATAAAGTTTCCTCCAAGAGAACGGCGGCGCGGCCGCCCCAAGATCGACGGTCGAATCGGGAGGGCGGCGTTGGAAGAAGCGCTCAGTCTGCATCGCCTGCACTTCGCTTTCACCATAACATTCCACTATCTATTCCCGCAGCTCACCATGGGCCTCGCGCTTTTGATCCTGATCTTGAAGACGATGGCGCTGCGGACGGGCAACGAACACTACAACGACGCCGTCCGATTCTGGACGCGGATATTCGCCATCAATTTCGCGATGGGCGTGGTGACTGGAATTCCCATGGAATTTCAGTTCGGAACGAACTGGGCGCAATTTTCGCGATCCGCTGGAGGCGTGATCGGGCAACCGCTGGCGATGGAAGGCGTTTTTTCCTTTTTCCTGGAATCGAGTTTTCTGGGACTTCTGCTATTCGGTGAAAAACGGCTGGGCCAGCTTGGCCACTGGTTTTCAGCGTTCATGGTTTTTCTGGGATCGTGGCTTTCGGGCTATTTCATCATCGCCACGGACGCGTGGATGCAGCATCCCGTCGGATTTTCGCTGGGGCCGCACGGCGAGATATCGCTGACCAGTTTTTGGGGCATGTTGCTCAATCCCTGGGCGCTCTGGCAATACGCGCACAATATGGGCGGCGCCGTGATCACCGGAAGTTTCGTTGTGGCCGCGATTGGTGCGTTTTATCTGCTGTCGGGCAAGCATCAAAATTATGCACGGACGTTCGTGCGCATCGGCGTGCTGGTCGGGGTGATCGCTACTATCGCCCAACTCTTTCCTTCCGGCGACGCGCAGGGACGCATGATCGCCGATAACCAGCCAGTGACGCTGGCGGCGATGGAGGGTCTCTTCCAATCGCAGGCCGGCGCGCCGCTGGCGATTCTGGGTCAGCCGGATGTGCCTAATCGGCGCCTGGATAATCCGCTGGTCGTGCCGCGGGCATTGAGTTTCTTGACCTACCGGCATTGGGGAGCGCCGGTGCGCGGTCTGGACGCTTTCCCTGCCGACGATTGGCCAAAACCGGTCCCTCTCGTTTATTACAGCTATCACTTAATGGTCGGCCTGGGCACCATCTTCATCGCAATCATGTTGCTGGCGGCGCTGCAGCTCTGGCGCGGACGGCTTTACACTTCGCGGACGATTTTGTGGATGCTGATGCTGGCGTGCCCCCTCCCGTATATCGCCAACACCGCCGGATGGATCACTGCCGAGGCCGGACGCCAGCCTTGGCTGATTTATGGAGTAATGCGGACGGCTGCCGGCGTTTCACCCGAAGTTTCAGCGGGCAACGCCCTGTTTACGCTAATCGGCTTCATGGGGCTATACCTCGTGCTGGGCATTTTATTTTTGTTTCTGATTTACCGCGAGATCGAGCGCGGACCCGAACCCGCACTGCTGGCCTAGAGGGAGCGGTCCATGGAAACGGTGTGGTTCTGCCTGGTGGCCGTGATGATTGCGGTGTACGTCGTGCTCGATGGCTTTGACCTGGGCGCGGGAATAATTCATCTGGGCGTGGCGCGAACCGACCGGGAGCGCCGCGCAGTGCTCGCATCCATCGGCCCGGTGTGGGACGGCAACGAAGTCTGGTTGTTGGCCGCCGGCGGAACGCTCTACTTCGCTTTTCCGGCGCTATACGCTGCGAGTTTCAGCGGATTTTATTTGCCGCTGATGATTGTGCTTTGGTTGCTGATCCTGCGCGGCATCTCGATCGAGTTTCGAAATCACCTGGTCAGTCCCGTGTGGACCCCTTTGTGGGACGTGGTATTTGCCGGATCGAGTGCGCTGCTGGCGATTTTTTTCGGTGCCGCGCTGGGAAATGTGGTGCGCGGAGTGCCGCTCGACAGCACAGGATTTTTCTTCGAGCCGCTGTGGACAAACTTCCGGCTCGGACCGGCTCCCGGAATTCTGGATTGGTACACGATTCTCGTTGGTTTGGCGGCCTACCTCGCCCTCGCGCAACACGGCGCGCTATGGGTCGCGCACAAAACCACCGGCGCAGTGCGTCTGCGAGCGCGAGTGGTGGCCGGCTGGGCGTGGCTCGGGGTACTGCTCTTCACCGCGATCGTTACCGCGGCGACATTTCGTATTCAGCCGCAGGTGCCGGCCAATTTTGCCACGCACCCGTGGGGGCTGGTTTTTCCGGTGCTCGCGGTCGCTGGGTTGATCGGCATTCGCTGGCTGCTGCGCCGCGATGACTCGGATCGGATGTTGTTTTTCGCTTCGTGCGCCTATCTGCTGGGAATGCTGACCAGCGTGGTCTTCGGCCTCTATCCGTATGTCTTGCCCGCGAGCGCCAATCCCGCCTACGCGCTGACCGTTCATAATTCGAAAGCCGGCGCCTACGGATTGCGAATCGGCCTCATCTGGTGGACGTTTGGAATAATTCTGGCGGCGGGTTACTTCATCTTTCTCTACCATCACACGGCGGGTCGTGTGGGCGCGCCATCCGACGGCGAACACCCCTAAGTGCTATTGCATCGCAGGCGACGAACCTGCAATTCCCATCGAGCGCGTGCGCGCGCTACTCGTCGCCGATATCTTCGTGCCACACCTCCGGATGCGCGGCAATATAACCGCTGAGTAGCGCAGCGCACTCCGCCGAATCCAGATCGATCACCTTTACTCCCAGCGATCGCAGCCACTCCAGGCCTCCCTGAAAATTCCGGCTCTCGCCGACCACCAGTGTTTTGAAACCAAACTGCCGCACCAACCCGCTGCAATACCAGCAGGGCGCCAGCGTCGTGACCATAATCAACTCGCGATAGCTGCGCTGGCGTCCCGCGTTTCGAAAAGCGTCAGTCTCTCCGTGAATTGACGGATCACTCTGCTGCACCCGCCGATTGTGACCGGCGCCAATCAGCCGCCCGCTCGAATCAAAAATGGCGGCGCCGACGGGAATTCCGCCTTCCGCAAGACTTTGCCGCGCCTCAATCAGCGCCACGGCGAGCATCGCGCCATAATCCGGTTCACTCTGCATGCTTCGCCGTACCTCGCCGCGTCCAATGCCCCGCTTCGCGGCCGATCGCATTGTAACTTCGGATCCTAAATCTTTTCGCGCTGTTTGTGCGTTTTCGCGGCCGCGCTGCGGGCCGTGAGT
>JBAVQT010000411.1:0-1887 GCA_049694295.1 Candidatus Acidiferrales bacterium | reverse complement strand
GTTTGAAGTCGTGAGCGCGCCGCCGATATCCACGCGTTGTCCGGGCGCCAGCGCCGAATTATTGAAGAGCAGCGAAGTCAGCGGCAGGACGATGTTGCCGATGCGGTAGCGCTCGGTGCCGTTCAGCGCGAGCGGTTCGATCATGCCGTCGGAGAGGCCGTTGACGTCCGGCAGCAGTTCGCGAACGTAAAGATCCGCTTGCGTCGCCGGACCGGGTGAAGGATTCACATAGGTCAGCAGTCCACCCATAAAAAATTTATCGTTGGAGATCACCTCGACTTCGGCAGCATCAATATCGTGCGACACGGGGTCGAGCTGGCCGGAGATAGAAACGATCGTATTGGTGGTGTACTGGCTGACCGGCTCATCGGGATCGTCAAAGATCGTGCTGTCGCCGGTCTGCACGGTCCACTGGCGGCCGTGCGGGCCCTGCACGGTAAACGAGTTTGCGCCCGTCACGCCGACCACGCCGGCATGGAAGTCGTCGATCGAAACTTCCGCGTCGGTGGAATTCAGAAGCTTCATGTCAAACACGGGATTGATCTGCCCGGTCACGTTGCCGCTGCCGTCGACCTGGACCGATTGACGCAGATCGAAGTCCATCCGCAGGCCCACCAGATCGCTGGCCTGCAACACGAACGAGTTCGCAAAATTTACGGTGACGCTGGATTGCGTCAGCGTTCCATTGATGGTGTTGATCGCGGGCGGCGTCTGCGTGGTGTCAATGAATCCGATCACCGGCGCGGAGAGCGTCACCGTTGCCGAGGTGTACGTTCCAGTCGGCACGGCGTTGAGGTCCAGCAATTGGTGCAGGCCGCTCAACTGCGCGAAATCCACAGTCTGCGGCTGTGACAGCACACTGATGTTGTTGGTGCCGTTGAAAATCGTGATGCCGCTGACTGTCACTTCGCAGGAAATCACGCTGGGCAGAGGCGCATCCGTTCCGATCACGAATACCGATCCCGTCTGTTGCTGTGGATCGGTTTGCGACGAAGTCATGCTCCCGCCACAGCTCGCCAGACCGATCACGGCGAGCAGGCACACCACGAGTGTCGAAGTTTTTGCACTCCGCATTGCAGTTCTCCTTAATTTTTTAGAAGTACGGTCGAGTCCGAACGCCGAAGCCCCGGTTTCGGCCCTGCAGGTGAAACCCAGGCCGTCGAGGAAAGTTGCTCGAAAATGAGGCGGAGAGAAGGCTGGGGGGATGCGATTCCAGAAGTCGTAGGGCCGTCTTCGGTGCGTCTTCGCCGCCAAGGGTGCGTTTTTATTTCGCCTGCGGTCCGCGTAGTACCTCGCAGGCGCGACTCTGGGCCGCGCTCGGAGAGACACCTTTTCATTTGGCCCGTGCATCGTAGTAACCTGATAAGAAGTAAACTGTGCCGAAGCGGCACTGGCGCACTCCACGCGCCCGGGGGATCGAACATGCGTCGCCGGTTTCTGCTGCCTATCGCCACTCTAGCGATCCTGCTCGCCGCAGGCTGCTCCAAAGCGCCCAACGACGCGGCGATAGCCACCAGCATCAAGGCTCAGATGTTCTCCGAGGCGCAGTTGAAAGACGCGTCTCTCAATGTTGTCTCCTCAAAGGGCCAAGTTACGATCAGCGGCACTGTTTCCTCTGATGCGGCTCGTCTGGACGCTTACAAAATTGCCTCGCAGACATCGGGGGTTTCGAAAGTAATCGACGAAATGGTTGTGAATGCTCCGCCGGCGGCGGCCGCAGCCGCGACGGCCCCGCCCGCGCCAGCCACTGCGCCCGCTCCGGAGAAGCGCACTGCCGCGAATGAGAGACCGCACCGCGTTCACAAGCCGAAAGATGTCGAACCTGCTCCGGCCGCCGAGCCTCCCGCGGATGCGGATGCGCTTGCCGCAGAGCAGGCCTCGCAACAA
>JBAVQT010000410.1:0-3084 GCA_049694295.1 Candidatus Acidiferrales bacterium | reverse complement strand
GCATCGACGCGAGGCACGCTGCCGCCACGTTCGCAAGCGGATGTGAAGTTCATGCAGGGCATGATCATGCATCATTCGCAGGCGGTGGAGATGACGGCGCTGATTCCTTCGCACACGGAGAACAAGGATTTGCGGTTGCTGGGAGCGCGAATCAGCAGTTCGCAAGCGGACGAAATAAAGTTGATGCGACGATGGCTAGCGGCTCGCGGAGAACCGATTTCGATGGCGATGCCGGGAATGCCGGACATGGATATGGCTGGGCAACCGCTGCCGCTGATGCCGGGGATGCTGACGGCGGAGCAGATGGAGGCGCTGCGGAAGGCAAAGGGAGCGGAGTTCGACCAATTGTTTTTGACTGGCATGATCCAGCACCACAAGGGCGCGCTGACGATGGTAAAGGATTTGTTCGATACGGCGGGCGCGGGGCAGGATGCAGAACTTTTCAATTTTGCGACGGATGCGGATAACACGCAACGAGCGGAGATCAGGATTATGGAGTCTATGTTGGAGAAAAAACCGATGAAGGAGAAACGATGAAGCGAGGGCGCAAGGTGGCGATTCGTGTGGCTGGTGCGGCGGTGGCAGCGATTTTCTTGCTTTGCGGTATGAGCGCGGTGCAGGCACAGGCACCTGCACAGGCACCTGGACAGGCACCCGCGCCGGCGCCCGCGAAGGCGCCGGAGGCAGAGCAGAACCCATTCGCGGCGGAGCCGGCGCCGCCGCTGCCGCCGGGGATGACGGGATCGGATGTGAACGATCCGCGCTACAAGCTGACGCCCGGACTGTATGACGCGGGTGAAGCGTCGATGGGCATGAAGCACCTGCTGTTGCTCAAAAAACCCGATGCTTTTCAACTGGGAGTCACCGACCCTAACGATCCAAAAGTGCAAAAGACGCTCGGCCAGCTGGGCATGGGCAACGCCGCGAAAATGCCGAAGTCGCTGCAGATGGCGATTGCGGAACTCGCTTTCGCGAACTCGGACTTCGCGTTTCAGGGCAGCCACCTGTTTCAGGGAAATTTTTATGGCGTGAATATTTTCGATATCTCCGATCCGGCGAAGACGGCGTTGCTGACTTCGCTGGTGTGCCCGGGCGGGCAGGGCGATGTGTCGGTCTACCGAAACCTGCTGTTTATGTCGGTGGAGATGCCGAATGGACGCCTGGACTGCGGGGCGCAGGGATTTCCACCGGAGCCTCCGCCGCCAGCGGGGCATGAAAAAGAACGTCGCATTCCGGTGGCGCAGAAGGACCGTTTCCGCGGCGTGAGGATTTTCGACATTTCGGACATTCAGAACCCGAAGCAAGTGGCGGCGGTGCAGACGTGCCGCGGATCGCACACGCATACGCTGGTGGTGGATCCGAACGATAAGGAAAATGTTTATATCTACGTTTCCGGGACGTCGTTTGTACGGCAGCCGGAAGAACTCGCCGGATGCTCGGGAGAAAAACCGGATAAGGATCCGAATACGGCGCTGTTTCGCATCGACGTAATCAAGGTTCCATTGGCGGCGCCGCAGGACGCCAAGGTGGTGTCGAGCCCGCGCGTCTTTATCGATCCGCGGACGGGCGCGCTGAACGGCCTGAACAACGGCGGCAGCCACGATAAGGGCGAGGAAAAGCCGGTGGACACGAACCAATGCCACGACATCACGGTGTATTCGGCGATTGGGCTGGCGGCGGGCGCGTGCTCGGGGAACGGGATTCTGCTGGATATTAAGGATCCGGTGCATCCGAAGCGCGTGGATGCGGTGAACGATCCGAACTACTCGTATTGGCATTCGGCTTCGTTCTCGAACGACGGGACGAAGGTGGTGTTTACCGATGAGTGGGGCGGCGGACTGGGAGCGCGGTGCCGTCCGAACGACCCGAACAAGTGGGGCGCGGACGCAATCTTCCATCTGAAGGACGACAACCTGACCTTGGCGAGCTATTACAAACTGCCGGCGGCGCAGGGCGATACGGAGAACTGCGTGGCGCACAACGGCTCGCTGGTTCCAGTTCCCGGGCGCGATATCGAAGTGCAAGCTTGGTATCAGGGCGGCGTTTCGGTGATGGACTTCACCGACGCGGCGCACCCGTTTGAAATCGCCTACTTCGATCGCGGGCCGATTGATCCGAAGATGCTGGTGCTGGGCGGCGAGTGGTCGGCTTACTGGTACAACGGTTACATCTACGGTTCTGAAATTGCGCGCGGGCTGGATGTGTTTGAATTAACGCCGACGAAATTTCTGACGCAGAACGAAATCGACGCGGCGAAGACGGTGCGTGTGGCTGAACTGAACGTGCAGAACCAGCAGAAGATCGAGTGGCCCGCGCAGTTGGTGGTGGCGAAGGCGTACGTGGATCAGTTGGAGCGGTCGGAGGCTTTGCCGGCGAACCGAATCGCAGCTTTGCGGAAGGCGATCAACAACGCGGAGAAATCGCACTTGAGCGCGAGCAAACTGGCGAAATTGCAGGGCATGGCGGCGTCTCTTGAGGAGAGCGCCAGCGCTGCGAAGAGTCCGATTGATGCTGCAAGGATGCGCGCTTTGGCGGAGGTGCTTAAGCATCCGGTAGCTTGAGCACTTGACGCGGCTGGTGGAAGTCACGGGAGAAGAATGCGCGATTAGCATCACTTAACAAGAGCCTTTGAGTCCCAGGTAAAGCCGGGCCAATCACGAAGCCGGTGTATATATGTTCTCGCCACAATCTCGCCAGCAATCGCGCCATTCTGGCCGCCCGACCGCAAGGTCCTCTCCATCCCAAATCTGGGCTTACATCCCTACACCTCCTCTACCTCTTGTCTGAAAGACGCACGGAAAGGTTCGAGCTCCGACCTAAGAAACCGGATATTGCGACCCATGATACGCAAATGTGGAATTCGCTTAGCCTCCACCCATAGATAAACGGTTTGCGTGCTCACACCAAGGAATTGAGCGGCTTGTTGAACTGTCCACGGGCATTCATCGCAGGGCAGCGCAATCGGGCCCTGCGACTCCATGCGAATAGTGTTGCCCATCGCACCTCCTCGCATAAGATACTCATTCTTCGCCTCTGGTCGGGAGAAGAAACCCATGCCGAATGTTTGGTTCACTGCGGATTTCC
>JBAVQT010000409.1:0-3362 GCA_049694295.1 Candidatus Acidiferrales bacterium | reverse complement strand
GATTCCACGCGGACGGCGAGTCTGCAACGGCAAAACATCATAGAAAACCTGTGTCCGGCCGGTAGAGAATGCGGCGCCGGAAGCCGATAAACGTAAAGACCAAAACCGTAGTCTCGCCGACGTCGTCAGGAGCTTTCAATCGGTGTTGAAGACGAGCAAATCGAGAAGTGCACCCCGCAACCTCGCCGCCAGGATCGCTTCCGTGGGAAGCGCCCGCAGGGGTCTGATGGCGCGCGGACGTGTCCTGACAGTTCTGGGATTCTTGCTGTTGGGCTGTCAGCTGTCGGCTGGCGCTTTCGCACAGACCGCGGCAAAGCCCACAACTGCCGCTAAAGCGCCAGCTGCGGCGGCGGACAAGAGCGCGGCGATCCCGGCTGACGGGGCGGCGCTTGAATATGTGGGCGCGGAAGTTTGCAAGACCTGCCACGAGGACCTTTATAACGGCTGGGAGAAGAGTCCGCACTGGAAGACGACGCTAGATTCCAAGGATGGGCCGTCGCACCAGGGATGCGAAGGATGTCACGGACCGGGGTCGGCGCACGTTGCGGGCGGGGGCGATAAGACCAAGATATTCGTCTTCGAGGATCATTCTGCCAAAGAGGTCAACGAGCGGTGCCTGACCTGCCACGCCGGCGGCACGCAACACATGAATGCAATCAATTCGGTGCATGCGAAGAACGACGTCAGCTGCATTGCCTGCCATTCGCCTCACCATGGCAACGATGCGAATTTCTTGCTGGTGAAATCGCAGCCGGAGCTTTGCTACACGTGCCATCTGCAACAAAAGGCGCAGTTCGAGATGCCTTTCCATCACCGGGTGAACGAGGGGCTGGTGCAATGCAGCGACTGCCACAACGTGCATGGGACGGTGAGGCCGAAACAGGTGCGGACGTCGGCGACGCAGGACGAGGTGTGCTTCAAGTGCCACACGGACAAGCAAGGGCCGTTCGTGTACGAGCATACGGTGGTGAAGGTGGACGGATGCGAAGCTTGCCATTTGACGCACGGAGGACCGAATCCGCACATGCTGAAGCTGAGCAACGTCAACCTGCTGTGCCTGCAGTGCCACACGACATCGTTCAGTTCGGCGCCGGGCGCGCCATCGTTTCATAACCAGTCCACATTCTTCCAGGCATGCACTTTGTGCCACGTCGAAATCCACGGCTCGAACTTCGACGCGACATTCTTTAAATAGGAGCCGAGATGCGCGCGCTATTGATTCCGGTGGAGAGGGCGAAACGCGATCAGGAAAACTCGCGATTCTTTTGCGCGCGTTTCGGACAGCCGGGTGAGAAGCCGTGAAGGTTCGGCCGGGAATCACGATCGCGATCATGGCTTCGACTATCGCCGCAGCGCTGGCTCTGCCGCGCGCCAGCCTGGCGCAAAACCCGGCCGCGGACACGCCGGGAATTAATTCGGGCGACTACAATATTCAACAGACGATCGAGGCGGGGTATCGCGGCAGCTGGATCAACGGCAACAAGGACACCTACGACACTTTCGAGAATCTGGGCTCCGGGCTGCGGCTGTTCGATTACTCGCTGCAGATGAGGTCTCTCGACCATCGGGGAATTTTCTTCGACACGCTGACCTTCAGCAATTTCGGTTACGGCGGCGATCCGAACGATGTGTCGCGCCTGCGCATCCAGAAAGACAAGTATTACGACTTCCGGCTGCTGTTTCGGCGGGACAAGAATTTCTGGGATTACAACCTATTCGCCAATCCGCTGAATCCGGCGTCGCTGAATCCGCCCGGGTCCACGACCACCGGCTGCTACGCGACGCCGGTGGGCGCGCCGCCGGTAGTGCGGCCGGTGGTGTGCTCGAGTCCAGCGAATGCGATCACCAACTCGCCGCACGCACTCGACCTGGTGCGCCGGATGCAGGATTACGATCTCACATTGATGCCGCAATCGAGAATTCAGGTCCGGCTGGGATATTCGCGGAATCGCGATGAAGGGCCCGGATTTTTCACCACGGATGGCGGCACGATTTCGGACTTCAATCAGACTTACAGCTACACGACGAACGCGTACCGTGCCGGAGTGGATTTCAAAATCCTGCCGCGGACGACGATTTCCTACGACCAGTTTCTGAACTATTTCAAGCAGGACAATGTGGTCACCGACAATCCGGCGGTGAACCCGCAGAACTATGGATTCATCCTGGCAAACTCTTCGGGACTGGGCACGCCGAACGGCACGCCGGTCGATCTGGGAAATATCTGGAGCACGCAGACGCCCGCCGAAGTGCTCCCCTGCGCCGCTCCGATCGTGGCTGGAACGGTGAACACCGCAAATCCCACCTGCAATGGATACTTGTCGTACAGCCAGGTCAGCAATCCGCGAAATTTCATGCCCACGGAACGGCTACGCTTCCAATCGAACTACTTCAAGAGTTTTGAGATGTCGGGTTCGCTGGGCTACAGCACCAGCAACAACGAGATCCCCGATTTCTTCGAGAACGTGAATGGATACACCGCGCGAACCGCCGAGCGCGGCAGCACGACGGGAGGGCCGGCGAACGCGAAGCGAGTCTCGGTGAATGCGAACTGGTCCGGAGTTTATGCAGTGACCGAGAAGCTGCGCATTCTCGATGAGTTTCGCTACGACAATTGGCGCATACCGGGAACCTGGGCGCTGGACGAGACGAATATTTTCGGCACGGGCTATCCGGGGCTGGCAGGGCTGCAGCAAAACGAAGCGGTGTTCAACACGACGAATTGTCCGCTGGGCTCGAATGCGGTGAGCTGCCCGCAGCACGCGGCCGGTTCGGCGGCGGACGCGATCAGCGGGCTGGCTTCCACGTTTCTAGGACAGAACTTGAAATCGAACACGCTGGAATTCGATTACGACTTCAACCGGCGCGTGAGCGCGCATATCGGGTATCTCTACACCAACCGGACCATTTCGCAGTTCAGCGACGCGAACGACACGGAATCGATCTATTTTCCGGGCGGAGCCACGGCGACTCCGGCGAACGATTATCTGGCGGCGCGCGGAAGCTGCGCCGCGGTGGCGGGCGCTTTGCCGGCAGGGTGCACGCTGAATGCGGACGGGTCGGTGACGTTTCTTGCTCCTGCGACGGCGAGCCCTTCGCGCAGCGTGCTGACCATCAACGAAAATGCGCTGGTGCTGGGCGCGCTGCTGCGGCCCATCGCCGCGCTGCGCATCACCGGCGACCTGGAGTTCGGGTACAACGACAACTCGTACACGCGGATCGATCCGCGGCAAGTGCAGTCCTACAAACTTCACGCGAATTACAAGCCGCGGCCCTGGGCGACCGTGGATGGCGCGATCGAGATCCACGAAAACCGCGACGACATTACGGATGTGGACAATCTGGAGCACGACCGGTCGTAC
>JBAVQT010000408.1:0-4349 GCA_049694295.1 Candidatus Acidiferrales bacterium | reverse complement strand
CAGAACCCGGCTGCGCCTGGCGATGATCCCTCGGGGGCAAAACTGCATGAAGATGATGACGCTGACCAGCAGAAGAACATCCGCCAGGCTGGCGCTCATGAACACTTGTGCGCCCGCGGAAAAAAGTCCCACCAGCAGCGCAGCCAGCGCCGCGCCGGCCAGGCTGCCCAGCCCGCCCACGATTACCACCAGGAACGCGTATACGATGTAGCTCTGGCCAACCGTCGGCGTCACCGGCGCGATCAGAGCGAGCGCCGAACCAGCCAGCCCCGCAACGCCCGTGCCCAGCGAGAAAACCAGCAGGTCCACCCAGCGCGTGTTGACGCCGAGCGCCGCAGCCATCTCGCGATTCTGATGCACCGCGCGCAGCAGCAGCCCCCAGCGCGTCCGCGCAATGAATAGCGCCACCAGTCCGAGCACGGCCGCCGCCAGCAGGATGATAAATATCCGGATGTATGGCAGGTCCACTCCCTCGAACCCGCCGCGGTGAAACGAGACCGCACCTTCGAGCCAGTGAGGCGCGGTCACCTCCACGCCCACCGCGCCGAAAATGCTGCGCGCCGCCTGTTGCAAAATCAAACTGACTCCCCAGGTGGCCAGCAGCGTATCGAGCGGCCTGCCGTAGAGAAAGCGGATGACCGTCACTTCCAGCAGCGCGCCCAGCAAGCACGCTCCGATGAACGCGACAGCCAGCGCCGCGAGAAATGCCAGCGGGCCGTGCACGAATTGCATGGTCAGATAGGAGAGATAGCCGCCCACCATCAGCATCTCGCCGTGAGCCATGTTGATCACCTTCATCACTCCAAAGCTCAAGGCCAGGCCTAGCGCGGCGAGCAGCAGAATGGACGCCACGCTGATACCGTTAAATAGTTGACCCGCTACGACGGCCCCTTCACCCACGGTGATCCATCTTGGCTCCGTTTCTTGCGCCCCAATTCGAAGGCGCTCGGTATCGCTATTTCACGGCGCAGCTTTTCCCGGGGAAGGCCAGCGGATCGTATGGTTCGGGCAGCAAGGGCTGCTTCGATTTCCACAGAATTTTGAACTGGCCGTCGGGCTGAAGCTCGGCTACATACGCCGTCTGATAAAGACTTTGATTCGGAGCGAATTTGATCGAGCCCATCACCGAGTCGTCCCAGGGAAGCTGCGTGGCTGCTTTGCGCACGGCGTTGGGATCGAAACTCTTGGCGCTATTCACTGCCGCGGCCCACGTGAGCACATCTATATAGCCGTGGGCCATGGGGTCATCCACGGCCGAATTGCCTCCCGGGAACGCCGCACGATAGGCCGCGATAAATTTCTTGTTGGCCGGGCTCGGCAAGCTCTCGAAATAATTCCACGCCGCGTAACTGCCGGCCACCAATTGCGCGCCCATCGCCTGCGCTTCCTGCTCGGCGATGCTGAAGGACATTACCGGCAGTTTTGAAGGCGGCATGCCGGCCGCGGCGGCCTGCTTGAAGAACGACACGTTGCTGTCGCCGTTCAGCGTATTGAAGATGACGTCCGGATGCGCCATCTTGATCTTGGTGATCACCGCGCTGAAGTCCGTGCCGCCCAGCGGCACATATTCTTCGCCCGCTACCGTGCCGCCTCCGTGAACGATATGCTTTTTCAGAATTAAGTTGGCTGTTCGCGGAAAGACGTAATCGGAGCCCAGCAAGAATATCTTTTTGTAACCTTTCTCGAACGCCCAGTCGAGTGCCGGCAAAATCTGCTGATTGGGCTGCGCCCCGGAATACATGATGTTGGCGGAACACTCGTTGCCTTCGAACTGCACCGGATACCACAGCAGCGAATGGAAGCGTTCGAACACCGGAAGCATGGCCTTGCGGCTCGCCGAGGTCCATCCGCCAAAGACGGTGACCACCTTATCCTGCTCCACCAGCTTCTGCGCCTTCTGCGCGAAAATGGCCGGGTCGGAAGCGCCATCCTCCACCACCGGCTGAATTTTCTTGCCCAGAACGCCGCCGGCAGCGTTTATCTCCTGAATCGCCAGCAGAGTCGCATTCTTCACCGTCACCTCGCTGATGGCCATGGTGCCGCTCAGCGAATGCAGCACGCCCACCTTCACCGTTTGCGAGTCTTGCGCCATGCCGGGAATGAGATTCAGCGATAGCAGTGCGATCGCCAGGATCGCGGCGGAACAATAAAAACCAAGCCTCGAGATTGCCTTCTTGTGGCCGGGACTTTTGATCGTCAAATCTCTCGCCTCCTTTGGATTTTGCCGCGGCGCTGCGGGCGGCGCCTTTCGCGCATCGCCCCGCGGCCCCGCTCTCCGCCTGTTTAAAACATGAGCTGCGTTTGTATCCAGACCCGATTGGCGCTGAACTTCGCCGCAGTGAATGTGTTGCCGTTCTGATAGGTGTAGGCCGCTTGCACTTTCGCGTTATGCCCGTGCAAGTAATAATTCACCCCCACCGTGTGCTCGGTGGTGCGGTGATACGGGAAGTCGGGACCCGCGAAATACGTGTTCGCCGCCGCGCCATCGGGCATTGGCATGTAATGATTCGCGCCCCAATTGATGCCTGAGATTCTCTCGGCCACTTCAAAGCGTCCGGGCACCAGGTAATAGCCGGCTTGTTCGCCGTATCCCCAGGAATTGTCCGAGGGCGAGCCGGCTTGCGGTGTGGTCTGTCGAAAATAGCCGGTCGTCTGCAGCGTAAATAGCTTGTAGCGGAAACCCAGCGTGCTCGTCGCATTCACGGTCTTGTCGCCCGCGTCCACGTTTTCAAATGCCGAGGGCGAACTGACCGGGTTATAGGCGCCCGAAACCCACAGCGAGAGCTCCGGCTTCTGGGCGCCCGCGGGATTGGGATCCGTTTCCACCCAGCCGTAGGGCGCCAGAATATCGACGTGCACATTTCCGATAAAGGCCACGCGGCTGTTGAAATTCTCCTGGCCGCCGGCATCCAGCGCGCGAACGCTATTGCTGATCATCGCCGCGTATCCCACGCGGCCGGCTTGCCCGGAGGCCTCCACTCCAATCGCGCGAGGCAGCGCGAATGCGAACTCGGCTGTGGAAAGATCGGCCAGCAGGTAGTTGCCGGGATTGTCGTAATATTCGTAGGAATATGGCGTCCAGAAGCGTCCGCCTTGAAGCGTGAGATATTTCGAAAATGTCTTTGACGTGAACCAATCCAGCGCCGTGATGCCGTTGCTGTCCCCAGCCGTGCCCACCTGGAACTGCAAAAAGTATTTCCAGCTCGGATCAAACGCGGTGCCGGATACCGCCAGACGTCCGAGGTAAACATCGAAGTTATTCGAGCCGCTCGATGGCGCACCGAACTGTTCTACGTTCGAGTTCGGCTTAAATCCCGTGTAACGGGCCTGGAACAGGCCGTTGACGTACATCGAGAAACTCTTATCCTCGGTCGAAACGAAAAATCCGCCGTTGTAAATATCGGACGCCGTCAATCCCGCGGTGGCGGGCGGCGCGGTTTCCGTCGCGTGGCCGGCCACCAGACGAGCGCCGCTAGGAGCCACATTCGCCGCCGGGGCGTCCTCGATGGCGTCGAGCCTCTTTTCGATCGATTCCACTTGCGCGGCTTCTACTGCCAGCTGTTCGCGCACGCTTTTCGCGTCGGCGCTGGACTCGGCGGCATCCGCGGCGTCCATTTTCCTTTGCAGCGCCTGAATATTGTTTAGGGCCTGCTGAATCTCCTGCCTGAGCTCGACGATCTCGCTGCCTTTCGACCCGGCCGACGCCTTGCCGGAACTGGCCGAATCATCGGCCTTCAACGCGCCCGCGAAAGATAGGGCTAGCAGCAACAGCGATACTCCCGCGAAAACTCGCTTCGCCGGGCTGTGCGTTTCGCAGCATCGGATCATCAAGTCGCTCCGTTTCGAATTGTGGTCTCGCTCGCGCCCCATGGATAAACTTCAGTGCGCGCACGTTAGGCCGAAATCGAAGGAACGTCCAATTGAATGTCTCGATAACTCCAATCTGCTTCTTCAATGAGGGGAACCGGAATATGCCCATCCAATCGTTTGTTTACTCTTGTCTGGCTGTGCGCTGAGGTCTGGCCTGAAGACTGATTCGCGCTCGAGAGAAAAATTCTGGCACACCACCGCGCCCGCATTACGCCAAGGCAGGTCGAGCGAACGAAGGAGATTCAGCGATCTTGCGGATATCTAATTCCAGAAGCAAAAAAACTTCCGGCGAAGCTTCGACAACTCGAAAATCCTTCACTTGGCGTCGGGCGATGGACTCTGCATCTCGCGGTAGAACCGCTGCAGAACGAAGAATGCTTGCTTGCGTTCTCCCTGATCGGAAATCAGGCCCTTCCGGTTTCGATAGTCTTGAACCCCGGGCAGAAATCGCCGCGGCGAGTGGAAATCCATGAGCACCC
>JBAVQT010000407.1:0-4380 GCA_049694295.1 Candidatus Acidiferrales bacterium | reverse complement strand
GCAGCGTCAGCGGCGCAACCATCGCGCGCAATCCTCGCGCCCGCACCAGCCGCTGAAATCCCGCCGCCGCGCAGAGTGCAAACGCAAACCCCAGCACCGCGCGCGCCGGCAACGTAAACTTCGCTGGAATGCCCAGGGACAAAATCAGCGGATCGTTCGACCCGCCGGTTTCAAAACTTGCCAGCAGCATCACAAATGACAGCACGAAAGCCGCGCGCAGCCAGCGCCGCTCCATGGGCGTGATCTCGGCCCCATTGCGCCGCGCGAACATCATCATCAGCCCGTAGTTTTGCCCCGTGTAATGCCACGGGCTCCAGCAGATATAAAGAGTGAAAAGCCAGGGCAACAGCACGGGCGCCGCGTGCACCAGCGCTCCGGCTACCACCATCAGCACCGTGAGGTGCAGCGTGAAGAATTTGTATTTTTCGAAATCCGCGCGCGTGTGATATGCGCGGTACACCGTGGCCATGAAGTGCGGATAGTTGAAGACCAGCGCGAGAGCGTAAAACGCCACGGCCCAGCCGTGCGTGTGGTTCGGCGTCATCCACATCGCCACAGCCAGCAGCGGCGCCGACCATGCGCCGCATCCCACGATCAGATCGAGCCACGGCCGATAGATCCACGGCCCGCTCGCCGGCGCCCCACCGCCCGTCCCAGCGCCCGGGCCGCTCGATAACTTTCCGATGGCCGGAGCCGCGAGCGTGTCCACCGGCGCGTTCATACGAAACACTCTGAGAGCTTCACGCGCTCAGTCTACTTGGCTCTGGCCCTCAAGCATCGCCGCGCTCGTCTGCGTTTGCTGTAACCGTCACGCTCCGGAAATCGCGCCAGCCCTCTGCGAGTCTTCTCGCGCCGCGTGCGCCTTGCCCCAGCGGAACGTAGCCACGCCGAGCAGTATCAGCACCGCGGTAAGCCCCACAATTTTCAGCACTGCAAGCCACGGATGCGGTTCGTCGGCCGCTGGAATCAGCGAACATGCAATCGTCACGAGCGTCGTGGTAAATCCCAGCGCGCCAATCGCCACCGCGGCGCGCCTGCCGCCTGGAATCCGAATCACGCCCTTTGCTGCCGGCTCACGCTGCAAACGCACCAGCGACGCGAAAACAAAAAGATACGGAATGAAATACGAAATAATGCCCATGCTCACCAACACTTCATACGCTCCGTAAACGCTCGTCCCTGCCTGCCCCAGCAAAATAAAAACCACTCCCAGCGCAGCCTGCGCCAGCAGCGCCACATATGGAGTTCCCCACCTCGGATGAATCCGCGCGAACGCCGACGGCAAATACCTGTCCAACCCCGCCACAAATGGCAGCCGCGCGGAAACCGCCAGCCACGCTCCCAGCGCACCTAGATTACTCACCGTAATCAGCAGCGCCGCCAGCGGCACGATTCCCATCGCTCCGATCCGCTCCAGACCAATGCGAGCCGCTGAATTCGAAATCGCTTCCATGATTCCCTGCAGGCCGTTCACCTGTCCCGGTGGCAGCGCTACCAGCACGGCTATCGTTCCTACGATGTATCCGACCGTCACCAGCACGCCGCCAGCCAGCAGTCCGCGCGGCAGATTCTTTCGCGCGTCGTGCACCTCGTCGCCCAGAAACGACGCTGACTCCGAACCGCCCAGCGCAAAAACAATCGTCGCCCAAAATAAGATGTCCCGGAAATGCGTTCGTGGCATCAGGCTGGCGGTCGTGAAATGCGTCGCCGACCCAAACCGGTGCAGCGCCACTGCCGCAATTCCGATCAGGATCGCGATCGGCAGCCACGTCCCGATTGCGCCCACGTTGTGCAGCCACTTCGCCACCGAAAGCCCGATCACGTTGAGGAAGGTTCCCAGCGCGAGACCCAGCAGAGCGAACACCACAAAATATGTCTTGGAGTTTGCCAGCGCCTGCCAGCGCGATGGTCCGATATAGAGGGCGTTGCTCGCGGCGAAATAAAGCACGGCGGGATAGTAAGGAAGATTGCTCGCCCAGTAAGTCCAACCGGTCAGAAAACCCGGAAACTCGCCGAACGCGCGCTTGGACCAGACGTAGAGTCCGCCCTCTTGCGGATACCGCGATGAAAGCTCCATCACCGAAAGCGCCAGCGGAAGATAAAACGCGCACCAGGCGATCAGCCAGACCACCACTGCGCTCGCGCCCAGCGTCGCCGCCGTTGCGATCCACCGCAGGCTGATCCCAGTCACCACATAGAACAGCACCAGGTCCCGCAATCCCATCGCCCGGTGCGGTCGGCTTGTTGCGGCGGCATCACTCATCCGCGAACTTCTCCCCAGAGCTTCGGTTTGCGGCGCCCATCATCCCCTCCCTCATTCGCAAAAGCGAGCTGCATTCGACGCGACAGCGAATTGCCGGGTTGGTCGCCTGCTGAAAACCGGCCGCCGGAAATAATTTCGGGCCCGCGAGATTTTTCCCGCGAGCCCGTTTTCGTTTGCACGCTTGCGCGAAGGCCCTTCTAGCCCTTCGCTTTGTCGTGCCCATAATATTCGTAAGCCGACATCGCTTTTTCTCCGCCCTTCTTCCACACGCGATCGTCGGCCGGCATTTTCCCCAGCGCTCGCGCCATCTCCCGAATGTGCGAAGCCACCGCGCCGCAACACGCGCCTATATAATTCACGCCCAATTCGCGCGCCTTGGTTGCGTACGCGGCCATCTCCTTCCGCGTCAATTGGTAGGGATCGAGCGCATCGGGAAACGCAGGCAAACTCGTAAAATCGCGGTGATCGTGCGTGGTCCGGTAGGCGACTGGCTGGCAGCCGATGTAGCCCTTCACCGCCCCGCGCATCTCCGCCATCAGCGGCAGCGTATGTTCGGGGCTTCGCAGGCAATTGATGCCGACCACATCAGCTCCCGCATCCGCCAGCGCCTTCGCCACCTCCGCCGCTTTCTTGCCGTCCGGCGTGACGTCCTCGTTTTCGAAACAGACCGTGACCATCACCGGCAGTCCCGTCCGCTTTGCGCGCTCCACGCAAATCAGCGCCTCGCCAAGATAGGAAAATGTTTCGCCAATAATGAAATCCACGCCTTCGGACGCTTGCCATTCGAGCTGCTCGTCAAAAGTCTTGCGCACGCGGTCTTTGGCCGCCTCGCTCGCCGGATCGTACATCCATGTGAGACTCAGATTGCCGGCCACCAGGCATTTTTCGCCCGCCGCCTGTTTTGCGAGGCGCACTGCCGCGCGATTCAGTTCCTCGACGCGCTCGTCCATCCCGACCGTGGCTAGCTTGTCGCGGCTGGCGTAAAACGTCAGCGCCTGCAGCACCTCGGCGCCCGCGTCGCGAAACTCGCGATGCAGCTCAAGCAGCGATTCGGGATTGTTCAGCGCCACTTCTGGTGTAAACGGTCCCGCCCGCACACGTCCCCGCTTCTCGAGCTCCAGCAGATACCCGCCGTCTCCGAGCACGGGCCCTTCCGCCAGCCGTTCAAGTAATCCCTTTTTCGCCATGTTCGCTCCTTGCGGCTCCGTCATTGCGCAGCCGATGAATGAATCGTCTTCCCGAAATTTATACGCTCGCTCGCTTGAGGCGCCCGCTCTTCCAATCTCGCAGCGCCTGATGCGCCGCGTTGTATCCCGGCGCGCCCGTCACGCCGCCGCCCGGATGCGCGCCCGCTCCGCATAAATACAAGCCCTGCAGCGGCATGCGATATTGCGACCATCCTGGCACTGGCCGCATGAAGAAGAGCTGTTCCAGAGAAAGATCGCCATGAAAAATATTCCCCTCGGTCAACCCGTAGGTCCGTTCGAGATCCAGAGGCGTCAGCACCTGCCGCGCCACGATCGAGTTCGGTACATTCGGGGCGTATTCCGCAATCTTTTTCACCACTCGATCGCCCAGCGATTCGCGATTTTCGTCCCAATTCCCTTCGCGCAGCTTGTACGGCACGTATTGAATGAAAGTCGTCATCACGTGCCGACCCTCGGGCGCCAGCGTCGGATCCGCGTTCGATGCCACCACGCAATCCACCCACAGCTCTTCCGGAATCCCGCCGAACTTCGCGATGTCGTAGCAACGCTCCGCGAATTCCAGTGACGGAACCAGCGTGAAAAGCGCCCGTTGCGATTTCTCCCATTCGCGCGGCATGCCGTTCACGCGCGGCTCTTCGCTCAATACGAAATTTACTTTCGCGCACGGCCCATCCATCTTGATGCCCTCGATGGCGTGCCGGAATTCTTCGGGCAGTTCGCGCTTCTCCACCAGCTTCAGAAACGTCCTTTTCGGGTCGGCGTTGGACAGTACAATCCGCGCCGCGATCTCCGTCCCGTCTTCAAGCATCACCCCGCGCGCTCGTCCGTCACGGGCGTCAATCTTCGCCACCGGCGCCGACGTTAAAATTTCTGCGCCCAGCTTTCTCGCTGCCGACGCCAGCGCCTGCG
>JBAVQT010000406.1:0-7013 GCA_049694295.1 Candidatus Acidiferrales bacterium | reverse complement strand
CCCCTCGGGTGGCGGAGCGGCCGTGCAGATGGGCAAGGAAACGATCCAATTTCCGGTGATTTCGCCCGACGGCCAGTCCATCCTGGCGCTCTACCATCCCGATCCGGCCAAACCAGCGAAGCTGGCGATCGTCGGCGCCGAGAGCGGCGAGATCCGCACCGTGTTCGACTCACCGCCGCAAATGATGCCGGGTTCCGATGGCGGCACGGCCGCGAGATGGACTCCGGACGGACGCACGATTCTGTACGTGGTCTATGACGGCGGCACTTCGTCGCTATGGGCGCAACCGGTCCCTGCCGCCGGCGCACCCGCGCCGAGAGCGCGCCAGGTGATGACCT
Source organism: Candidatus Acidiferrales bacterium (assembly GCA_049694295.1). Taxonomy (GTDB): domain Bacteria; phylum Acidobacteriota; class Terriglobia; order Acidiferrales; family UBA7541; genus Palsa-295. Next base: position 6,675 of record JBAVQT010000406.1, on the reverse strand, counting down.
TCGGACCCGGTACGGTCTGGGCTTTTTCGCTTTCTCCGGATGGGAAACAGATTGTGTTCTCGCGTGGCAACGCAGTCACCGACGCCGTGCTGATCTCGCATTTCCACTAAGATTTTTTTCGGAGGCACGCTTGAAATTTTCCCGGCGTCAGCTACTCAAGTCCGCTTCGTTGACCGCCGGCGCCTTCGGGACGCTGGGCACCGCGGCTTTTCCGTCGACCGCGCGCGCCGGCCAAGGCGTGGCTACGGCAGGCACGCCGCCGGAATGCACACCGCTCCCTCCGGCTTTCGCATCGCTTGCGCCGCTCGGCGGCCGCGTCCGGCCGATTGCCGCGGACGAGTATCAGGCCCGCATCGAAAACGCGCAGCGGCTGATGACCGAAAGCAAACCGCGCTTCGACGCCATCTTCATCACTCCTGGCACCACACTGGCCTACTTCACGGGAATTCACTGGTGGCCAAGCGAACGCATCCTCGCGCTTTTGATTCCGCGCCAGGGCGCGCCTCTGCTGGTCAGCGCCGCATTTGAGGAAGGCCGCCTGCGCGAGCTACTGCGCTGGCCTATCGATATCCGTATCTGGCAGGAAGACGAAAATCCATACATTGTCGCGTCGAAATGGCTCACGGAACGATCCATTGCCGGCAACGCGCGAGTGGGAGTCGAGGAGACCACGCGCTATGTTTTCTTCGATGGCCTGCGCCATGCTGCTCCGGCGCTGCAATATTCCAGCGCCGATCCGGTCACCGTCGGTTGCCGGGCGCGGAAAAGCGCGCACGAACTCGAACTCATGCGCCTGGCCTGCGCCGCCACGTTCGACGTCTACCGCGCCACCTTCGCCTCGCTTCGCGAAGGCATGAGTCAGGACGATGTCGCCACGCTCGTCTCTCGCGGCTTCGCGCAAATGCATCTCGCAGGTGATGCGGTCGTCCTCTTCGGCGCGTCCGCCGCTCTGCCCCACGGCTCGCGCCAGCCGCAAACTCTCCGCGAAGGAATGGGTGTGCTCATCGATGGCGGGACCATCCTCGAGGGTTATCACTCGGACGTCACGCGCACCAGTCTCATCGGGGAGCCGCCTGCAAAACTCGTCGCGGCTTTTGAAATCGTGCGGCGCGCGCAGGATGCAGCGCTGGCCGCAGCCGCCGCCGGCCATGAATGCGGTTCGGTGGATGATGCGGCCCGCAAAGTCATCAATGACGCAGGCTTTGGCCCGGGCTACAAATACTTCGCGCATCGGCTCGGCCATGGCATCGGCCTCGACGAACACGAATGGCCCTATTTGGTTCGCGGCAATCGCACCATTTTGAAACCGGGAATGACTTTTTCGAACGAGCCGGGAATTTACGTGGTGGGCGACTACGGACTGCGTTGCGAAGACGACATGGTCATCGGCGATTCCGGACCGGCGCAATTGCTTACGCCTGGATTCGCGCCGTCACTGCAAAAACCGATCGCCTAATCGTCGCCGAATGATGCGCCGAGACGTGACTGCCTCCGGCAAAACTCCACAATCCGCGATTCCACCCAGAATCGCTCTTCGCCACTCTCCCGCGAAATGAATGCGCAATGCCCGCCATGTTGGGGAGCCACGAACGTGATATTCGGATTGCCGGACAGCGCCGGCAAATCGAACGACGCGAACGGCACGAATGGATCGTCCTGCGCCGTCACGATCAGCGTGGGCCTGCGGATCGCCGCGAGCACGTTCATGGCGCTCGATTGCGTGTAATAATCGGCGGCATCGCGGAAGCCGCAGAATTGCGCCGTAATCTTGTCGTCGAACTCGCGCACGGTCGAGATTCGCTCCAGATTTCGCAGGCGCTCCGCCGTATAGCGCGCGGGAAACAAGCCGGCCTTGAAGCGCATGCGGCGCTTGAGGCGCGTTACAAAATGCCGTTGGTACACGAAATTTTTCGGGCGCGCTAATTCGTCCGCGCAAGCCGCCAGATCCAGCGCCGGCGCTACGGCCACCACGGCGCGCAGCTCTCGCGGGGCGCCGTCCGCAAACTCGCCGGTCATTTTCAGCACCAGGTTTCCGCCCATCGAAAATCCCGCCGCAAAAATCTCCGGCAAGCCATCGCGCTCGATCAGCTCCATCAACACCGCGCGAAGGTCGCCGCTCAATCCCGAATGATAGAGCGTCGGCGTCAGATTCTCCGTGCCGCCGCAGTTGCGCTGGTTGAGCCGCACCACGTTGAATCCCGCCGCGAAAGCCTTTTCCGCCGTCCCCATCATGTAGCCCGAATCGCTCGAGCCTTCCAATCCGTGCAGCAGCACCAGGGTAGCGTGCTCCGGCCGACGCGGCTGCCAGTGGCAGTCGCCGCGCGCTTGCGTGGCCGGCTCGGTCTCGAAGAATCGCGGCTTGCTTGCCGGAAGCCTGGGCACCGGACGCGGCCAAAAATTCGCCGCCAGTGTCATCGCATGGGGATTTCGCAGTAGCCAGGGAGGGACGAAGTCTTTCACCGTTTCACTATCGTAAGGATTCCGCGCGCCGCACGCAATAAGCTCCCGTGGCGCTGCGGCTAGTAGCCAGTTTTACCCATCCGCCGAAATAGAATCCCACGCACCAGACGTTGGTGAGACGATTGATGCAATAGCACCCCGGAGCGCTGTGACCATGGACGACGTGACCTCACTGCAAGGCCCTGTTGAAAAGCTGGATGGACACCTGACGCTTCGAATCCCTCTGGAAGCTGGCGGCGATAAATTGATCGCATGTTCGCGCGGCATATCGGAAGTACACGGGGATTATCTGAATATTGATATTCCCGAGTGGCTGGCCAAGAAGCTCAACATCGCGGAAGGCGACATGGTTTCCGTCAACAACGCGAACGGCAAATTCAACATCCAACAGGTAAATTCCCAACCCGTGCAGTAATTGTGCGGCGCCACCTCGCCGATCCGGCCATGCGGCCCCTTGCTTGCTTTCGTCCCCGCGCCAGCCTAAAATAACGAATTACACGATGATGGAGATTTGTTCCAATGCAATCCTGCTCGCGCCCAGTGAACCCGGCTGGGCTTTTTTTGTTTTCTGACGCTTTTCACCGCATTCATAGGAGAGCTGCATGATTGACGGTCCGATCCCCGAGGGTCTGACGTTCGATGACGTCCTGCTCCTTCCCGGCAAATCTTCGATTCTTCCCGGGCAAGCCGACACGCGCACCTGCGTTTCCCGCAAAATTTCGATTAACGTTCCAGTGGTCGCCGCAGCCATGGACACCGTCACCGATTCGCGCCTGGCCATCGCCATCGCGCGCCAGGGTGGCCTCGGCATCATCCATCGCAACATGACGATCGACCGCCAAGCGGAAGAAGTGGACAAAGTGAAGCGCTCGGAAAGCGGCATGATCGTGGATCCCGTCACCATCGGCCCCGAAATGTCCGTGCGGCAGGCCCTGGAAATCATGAACAAGTACAAAGTTTCCGGGCTGCCCGTCACGCGCGGGACCAAACTCGTCGGCATCCTCACCAATCGCGATTTGCGCTTCGAGCGCAATCTGGACCAGCCCGTGAGCGCGGTGATGACCAAGGATAATCTGGTCACCGTGCCGGTGGGCACCACGCTCGAGGAAGCGGAAAAAATTCTTCAGAAGCATCGCATTGAAAAGCTTCTCGTGGTGGACCAGGACTTCGGCCTGAAAGGCCTCATCACGGTCAAAGACATCCAGAAAAAACTCGAATTCCCCAACGCCACCAAGGACGAGCACGGACGCCTGCGTGCGGGCGCGGCCATCGGCGCCACCGGCGATTTTCTGGAGCGAGCCCAGGAGTTGGCGCGCGAAAAAGTGGACGTGCTGGCCATCGATACCGCTCACGGTCATACCACGCGCGTGATGGAAGCGATCCGGGACGTCAAGCGCAAACTCCCCGAAATGCAGGTGCTGGCCGGCAACGTGGCCACGGCGGAGGGCGCGCGCGATCTCATCGCTCTGGGCGTGGATGGACTCAAGGTCGGCATCGGGCCCGGCTCCATCTGCACCACGCGCATCGTCACCGGCACCGGCGTTCCGCAAATCACCGCGATCCTCGAATGCTCCCGCGCCGCGCACGGCTCTGGCGTGCCCGTGATTGCCGATGGCGGGATCAAATTTTCCGGCGATATCACGAAAGCGATCGCCGCGGGCGCCGCCGCTGTCATGATCGGCGGACTCTTTGCAGGAACCGAGGAGTCTCCCGGCGAGACCATCCTCTATCAAGGCCGCACATTCAAGTCCTACCGCGGCATGGGCTCGCTCGGTGCCATGGAGGCGGGCTCCGCCGACCGCTACGCGCAGGAAGATGCAGCGCGCGGCAAATCCGTGCCGGAAGGAATCGAGGGACAGGTTCCCTACAAGGGAGCCCTGGGCGCGCTGGTCGAGCAACTGGTCGGCGGCCTGCGCAGTGGAATGGGCTACTGCGGCGCGGCAAATCTGAAAGAACTCCAGGAAAACAGCAAATTCATCCGAATTTCATCCGCCGGGCTCCGCGAGAGCCACGTTCATGATGTCATCATCACTCGTGAAGCGCCGAACTACCGGCTCGAATAAGAATGCGATCCTGCCAATTGACAGTGCTTGCCGCGCGCCTCGTTGCCATCGCATCCGCAGGTAGAGCCTACACGCCAGGGACGCGCTGACGTGGAATTTCTCCGCCGTTGGTGGCCTGCGCTCGCCTGGGCCGTGGTCATTTCCGCATTTTCCACGGGCGCCTTTACCGCAGATAACACCAGCCGTATTATCATCCCGATTCTTCACTGGATGCTGCCCCATGCTTCACCCAACACACTCTCCTATTTGCATCACATCATTCGCAAGTGCGGCCACTTCACCGAATATTTCATCCTCAGCCTGCTGCTGCTTCGCGGCATTCGCGCCGGCCGCCGAGAAGCTCATTTTCGCTGGGCGCTTTTCGTTATCATTGTCGTCGCCGCCTACGCCTGCCTCGACGAACTTCACCAGTCCTTCGTTCCCGGCCGCACCGCCGCCATCGGCGACGTACTGATCGACACTTCGGGAGGCGTCGCCGCGCAGCTGATCGCCGGCCTTCTCGCGGTCTGGGCGCACCTGCGCCATCAGCGCCGGGAAACTGCTACAATCCCACCGCCCAACTCTCGCTAGTTTCTATTTTTATTTTCTGGAGGTTGTGAATGTTTTCGCCGCGCCGTTTAATTCGCCGCTTGCTGCTGGCCGTCGTTTTTTTCTGCGCCACGCCCTTCTTCTCCTCGACGCTAGCCGACGCGCCCGTCCCTCTGCGTTACCAGCTGCGCTTCGAGCGCCCCAGCACGCATCTGATGGACGTAACCATTCAAGCTGGCGACCTCACAACCCCTACCGTGGATTTCGCCATGCCGGATTGGGCGCCAGGTTCCTACAACATCGAAAATTACGCCGCCAACATTCAGCGGTTTCGCGCACATAATGCCGCAGGCCAGGAACTCGCCTGGCGCAAGACCGATAGCCAGACCTGGCGCGTCGAGCTCGCCGGCGCCACATCTGTAGCGATCGATTACCAGATCTACGCCAACACCCTGCAAAACAACGTGGGCCAATATAACGATCAACACGCCTTCATCGCCGGCCCGGCCACCTGGATGTATCTCGCCGGCGGCAAGGATCGGCCGGTCGAGCTTTCGATTGACGTGCCCTCCGGCTGGAAAGTCGCCACCGGAATGGACCACACATCCGACCACACCTTTCGCGCTGAAAATTACGACTGGTTCGCCGACGCGCCTCTGGAAATTTCGGATTTCACCGAAAAGGACTTCGTCGTACTCGGCAGCACCTACCATGTGATCGTCCATGACGTGATGGGAGGCACCGATTTTTCGCAGTTCACCAGCGACCTGCAAAAAATCGTCGCCACCATCGTTCCGATGTTCCAGGCCGTAGCGGGCGATGGCGCTCAAGCCGCACCCTATAAAGACTACTATTTCCTCTTTCACGTCTGGCCCAAGGCCGGCGGCGGCCTCGAGCATCTGAATTCCACGCAGATCGATTTCTCGAAAAACTGGGACGATACCAGCGCGATCCCCGGCTACGGCACCCAATACAACGGCAAACTGTTCGTCACCGCGCATGAATTTTTCCACGCCTGGAACGTGAAGCGCATCCGGCCGCGTCCGCTGGGCCCTTTCGATTACACGCAGATGGTCCACACGCCGTCTCTGTGGCTCTCCGAGGGCCTCACCAGCTACTACGGCTGGCTCGCGCTGGCTCGCGCCGGCCTGATTACTCCGCAGCAGTATCTCGACGGCATCGCGCATACCATCACGAAGTTCGAGCAGGAGCCTGGCCGCTCCGAGCGCAGCATTGAAGACACCAGTTGGGACACGTGGTTTCCCAACTACAAAGCCATTCACCAGGACAACAATCTGGCCAACACTTGGTATTCCTACTACGACGGCGGCCAGATCATGGGACACATTCTGGATTTCGCCATCCGCCAGGACACTAACAACCAGAAATCGCTCGACGACTGGATGCGCCTGCTCTATTCCCGCTACGCGCTGCCCAACCCCGGCTTCGAGCCGGATGATGCGGTACATGCCGCATCCGAAATTGCCGGCAAAGACGTGAGCGACATCTTTCGCCGCTATATCAGCGGCAAGGAACCGATTCCCTACGAATCCTATTTCGCCTACGCCGGTATATCGGTCGAAAAGAAACTCGATCCCACCAAAGCTTGGGCTGGCTTTATCAG
>JBAVQT010000405.1:0-4996 GCA_049694295.1 Candidatus Acidiferrales bacterium | reverse complement strand
GCGTGGCGCTCCGTTGGTTTTCAAGAGGCCGCTTTCTGGCGATGCCGGTGCAGCAACTCAAACGAAAATTCGGGCGGCGCAGCGACACAGGCGCCAGCTACAAAAGCGATTCTTACAGCCCGGCCCAGCGCAGTGCCCACAAGACTAGCGCCGCGTAGATGCCGGCGATCCAGTCGTCCGCCATGATACCCCAGCCGCCGGGCAATGATTCGGCTTGGCGGGCGGGGAACGGCTTCCAAATGTCGAAGGCTCGAAAAAGTATAAGACCCGCGAGCAAATATTTCCAGTTGAGGGGAGCCTCCCAACTGACGAGGCCCAGCGGAAATGATTTCCAGGCGATTGGGTGGCCGGACGCGAGAACCGGGAGCATGAGGCCGAGGACGTAGGTGAGGTGCTGGCCGGAGACTTCGTCGATGACGACTTTTTGCGGATCGTGCAGGCGCCAGTGGAAGGCGGCGCGTCCGGCGGCCCAGACTCCGATGGCCGCGGTGAAGACGAGCAGAAGAAGTTGAACGAAGAGGAACGGGTCCAGGGCAACTGACGAGCGATGAAAGCGGACCGGGCCAAGACCCAGAGCAAAACCGGACGCAGCATTCACTGCGTAAAATATCCACCAGGGAAGAACGACGAGGACCATGCCGGCGAGCGAGCCGAAGGTGCCGGGGGCTTTCGGGAGGTAGCCGAGGCCGGCGACGGTGGCTATGAAGAGAGCGAAGCGCGGCTTGCGCGGATTTGGGGAGGCAATGCGGGCGGTTGAGCCCGCTTCATTGCCGGCGTCCGGCGAATCCGAGGGAGAGTTAGCGCTTGGAGGAGTCATCGCGTTGGCCGTCTTCTTCGTTCATTTGCTTCTCGAGTTTTTCGAAGAGAGATTCGTCGAAAGCGGGCGAGCTGATGACGTATTTTCCGCTGGCCCAATTGCCGAGATCGAGCAGGCGGCAGCGTTCGGTGCAAAATGGAAAATCGGCGTGCGTTTCCGAATCCGTCGGTTTCTTGCAGATGGGGCACCGGCGTTGCATGCCCAGAGGATACCGCGAAATCAGCGGGAACTGAGAATGGGAAAAGGATTCTGCTCGGCGGGGGCGAAGCGCGGGGCGGCGAATTCGGTGACGCGGCCGATCAGGTCGTAGTCCTTGGCTGCGGTGATTTCGACGGTGGCGAGAGTACCGGGCGGCGGGAGTTGGGCGGCGTCGGTGACGCCGTCGAATTCGGTGATGAAGATTTTGCCGTCGATGTCGGGAGCCATGCCCTGGTGGCGGGCCTCCCAGACCAGATCGGTATCTTTCGAGGGGCCTTCAAGCATTACCTGCATGGACTGGCCTACGCGGCGGCGAAGATTGCGGGCGGAGACTTTGCGCTGGAGAGCCATGAGGGTGTTGCGGCGGCGCTCGATGGTCTCGGGGGCAATTTTGTCCGCGAGGTGGAAACTCTGGGAGGTGTCTTCGTCGGAGTAAGAGAAGACGCCGAGCCAATCGAATTCAGCGGCTTTGACGAAATCGCAAAGCTCGCGAAAATGGTTTTCGGTTTCGCCGGGGAAGCCGACGATGAAAGACGTGCGGATGGAGATGTCCGGAACAGTTTTGCGGACGCGTTCGAGAATTTTCAGAAAGGCGCCGCCATTCGAGCCGCGCTTCATGCGCGCCAGGACGCCGCGGCTGGCATGCTGCAGCGGCACGTCGAGATACTTTGCAAGACGCGGATGCACGGCGATGGTTTCGAGCAGCCGCGGCGTGATGCGATTGGGGTAGCAATAGAGGAAGCGCGTCCAGTGCAGGTCTTCGATCTGCGCCAGGCGCTCGAGCAGGGTGGCCAGGCCGTCGCGCAGGCCGAGGTCTTCGCCATAGAAAGTGGTGTCCTGGCCGATGAGCGAAATTTCGCGGACGCCGGCCTGGGCGAGGTTTTGGGCTTCGCGGATGACGGATTCGAAGCGGCGGCTGCGGAATTTTCCTCGCAACTGCGGAATCACGCAGAAAGTGCAGGGATGGTCGCAACCTTCGTTGATTTTGATGTAAGCGGTGTGGCGCGGGGTGGAGAGAATGCGCGGCGTGAGATCGTGATAGAGGTACGCGGGTAATTCGTGGGGCGCGCCGGCTGTGGCGGCGGATTCCGCGGCCAACTCGCCTTCACACGCGGCGAGAATTTTTTCGAGTTCGCCGGTGCCGACGACGGCGTCCACTTCGGGAATCTGCCGGCGAATCTCGCCGCGAAAGCGCTCGACCATGCAACCCGCTACGATGAGGCGCTTGGCGCGGCCGAATTTTTTGTATTCGGCCATTTCGAGGATGGTCTGCACCGATTCCTGCTGGGCAGGCTCGATGAAGCTGCAAGTGTTGACGACCAGGACGTCGGCATCGGCAGCGCGCGGCGTAATTTCGTAGCCGCCATGCGCGAGAATGCCCATCATCACCTCGCTATCCACGAGGTTTTTTGGGCATCCCAGGCTGATGAATCCGACCTTCGGCATGGCAGGCGCGTCCTTTTCAGTGCGGGGAAACAAACTATTGTAGCACGCTAGGGCGTGGCGACGATTAGACAGGCGGGCGCTGGCGGTGGCGTACCAGATCGCGGATGGAGCGTAGGAGGGAGGTCATCTCGGTGGCGGAGGCGGGACGATCGCCGAAGCGGGCGGACTGGTAGAGAGAGGTTAATTGCGCGACGGGCGAGGCGAATTCCGGCGCGGGAATGGCGGCGGCGAATTCGACGGCGGTTTGCGCCGGGGATTTTTTCCAGCCGCGTTTCTCAAGCAGGCGCAGCATTTCGCGGTATTCGAGCGCGGCGAGCGAGGGAGTCAAATCGCCGCCGCGGCCCGCGCGGAGACTCCAGCGCTTGACGACGTATCCAGCGAGCGCGCGGCCGCGAAGATAGAGGAGCAGGGCGACGAGAAAAGCGAGCACGCCGGGAAGAAAATAGGGCGACGCTTCGGTGCGCGTATCGAGGGCGATCAAGAGCTGGATGATTTTATCGCGCTGGTGTTCGTAGACGGCACGCAGATGCTGGGTCAAGTCCCGCGAGCCGCGCTGGAGATTTTGCGCGAGCGTGACCTGATGTCCAAAGTCGTAATTGATGACCCACTCGCTCCACGAAAACTGGAACCAGTCCCAGTAGAGCGAGAGACGCGAGAAAATTCCGGACGGAGCGCCGGCGCCGGGCGGAGTGGGGTCAAAGGTGATCCAGCCGTAGCCCGGGAAATAGGCTTCGACCCAGGCGTGCGCGTCGCTGGAGCGAATGATGTAGTCTCCGCCCACGTCGTTGTATTCGCCGGGCAGAAATCCGGTGACGTAGCGGGCGGGAATTCCTTGAGTGCGCAGCATGACGGTCATGGCGGTGGCGAAATATTCGCAGTGGCCGGCGCGGCGAGTGAAAAGAAAATTGGCGAGCGGGTCCTTGGGGCGCTGGTTGCCGAGATCGAGCGTGTAGCCGTAGTGGGTCTTGAGATAGGTCTCGACGGCGCTGGCTTTGTCGAATTCAGTGGACGAGGTGGCCGTCACTTGAGCGGCGAGAGCAGGGACGCGCGGATCGAGCGAGGGTAATTGCAAATACATCCTGGCGATTTCCGGCGGATAGTCGGAGGAAGCGCGGCGCAAGTCGGGGTAAGGAATCATGGGGAGCAGCGAGACGCCCTGATAGCGGACTTTGGTTTCGTTGTGGTAGGGATTGAAGAGCGAGCCGGTCTTGTCCATCAACAGATAGCCCGAGGGACGGCCGGTGGTGGAGCGCTCACCGACGGGGGAAAAGCGGCCGCGAATACTCTGCGGGCGGGGCGCGACGAAGACCGCGTCGGTGCCGAGCGGCTCGACCAGCGCGGTGTATTGCAGGACGTAAGAATCCGCGGGAGGCAGGGGCGGAGTGCTCAGGGAATACGCGCCGTCGCTGGAGGGCTGGAGAATTACCTGTTCGGGAGCGGTGGTGAACCAGCGGGCGCCGTCGAAATTGGTGAGGACGATGCCGCGCCAGTGGACGTCGGCGGCGCGCGCGGCGTCGCCCTGGACGTGAATGCGCATCACGACCGCGGTGTTCTGTTTGATGCGGCCGATCTCGCCGAGAGTGACGCTATCGCTGAATCCGGTGGCCAGGCTGGGCTGCAAGTTGAGCGCGCCGAGGTAGCCGGCGGTGAAGCGGGGAATCAGGAAAAAGATGACGCCGCCGATGGCGAGGACGGCCAAGGCGACCAGCACGGAGACGACGGCCAGCGCGCGGCTGAGGCGCTGGGCCAGCGGCGAGCCGACCTCGACGGGAGGGGAGACGGCGCCGCCGGCACTGCGGCGAATTTCGAGCGCGACGAACGTGGAGACTGCGAGAACCAGGAAGACGGCGAGCGCAATGATGAAGCCGGTCTCGACCGTCAGGATGGCCGAAGCCAGCATGCTGGTGACGGCCAACACGGCGAGGAAGCCGTAGTCGCGGTTGGTGCGCGCGGAGAAGAGGCGCACCAGCGTGGCGAAAATCATCAGGCGGATCGCGGCTACCAGCGCGGCGTAGAGTTCGGGGTTGGGCGCGGCAGCGGCGGCGGAACGCGCCACCAAGTAGAGATCGAAAGGAAAAAAGAGGAAGTAGGCGAGCACCAGCCAGGTGGCGACGCGGGGAGAAAGTTCCGGACCGCGGCCGCGAAATACGCGAATGCCTTTGTAGATTAAAGCGGCGGAGGGCAACAGGGTGGTGACGATGTCGAGCTTGCCGGTAGCAATGACCGCGAGCACGCCGGTGGCGACGAGCAGGTAGAGCGACACCTCAAAGTATCGCTGCACCGCCGGGAGGGGCGGCGCGCCGGCGTGTGCGCTGGAAGCCATGGCTCTATAAGGATCGTAGCATCCACGGCGGGGCGGCGGGCGGGCGCGCGTCCAATCGGCTAACGGCGCGATCTGTGGCGGGGCTTTCGGGGGCGGGCGGCTGGGGTGGGGATGGGCGTTATGATCGACGTGGCGGCGGAAGCGGCCGCGGCGGCGGCGATTTTGCGCGTGGCGCTGGAAATGGGCACGCGCGATAGATGGGCGAATTCGGC
>JBAVQT010000404.1:0-2056 GCA_049694295.1 Candidatus Acidiferrales bacterium | reverse complement strand
CCGTTAGACTGTTGCTCTTCCAATTTTTGGAAAGGAACTCTGCTTAATGCCTGCATCCAGCTCCCCGCGCGTCCGCTTCGCTCCCTCGCCCACCGGATATCTCCACGTCGGCGGCGCGCGCACTGCGCTTTTCAATTGGCTCTTCGCCCGCCACGAACGCGGCACCCTGATTCTCCGCATCGAAGACACCGACGTCGAGCGCAACAAGTCCGAATTAGTGGACGGAATCCTCGCCGGCCTCCGCTGGCTCGGCGTCGAATGGGACGAAGGCCCCTTCTTCCAGTCCCAGCGCGGCGAACTTTATCGCGCCGCCGCACAGCGTCTCCTTGCCTCCGGCTCGGGCTATGCTTGCTATTGCAAAGCCTCCTCCTACGTGGGCGGCGATCACGCTCCAATCGAGGAACATGACGAAGGCGAGGGTGACGACGAAGGCGCGAAGTCCTTCAAAGCCGCCGCTTGCTCCTGCCGCGATCTTTCCGGCGCCGATCGCGCCGCCAAAGAGAAAGAAGGCGCCCCTTTCGCCATCCGCTTCCGCACCCCGCGCGAGGGCGCCACAAAATTCGAAGACGCTGTCTTCGGCTCGCGCGAATTCCAAAATTCCGAAATCGAAGATTTCGTTCTGCTGCGCTCCAATGGCGTCCCCACCTACCAGCTCAGCGTCGTGGTCGACGATATTGACATGCGCATCACCCACATCATTCGCGGCGCCGACCATCTCTCCAACACCCCCAAGCAGGCGCTGATCTATCACGCTCTCGGCGCCACGCCGCCCATCTTCGCGCACGTCCCGCTGATTCTAGGCCCGGACCGTACCCGCCTCTCGAAACGCCATGGCGCCACCAGCGTCGGCTCCTACGCCGACGAAGGTTTTCTTCCCGAAGCCTTCCGTAATTTCCTAGCCCTGCTCGGCTGGTCTCCCGGCGACGACGCCGAATTTCTCCTCACGCCGCAGCTCATCGAGCGTTTCTCGCTCTCCGGCGTCAGCCGCACCAACGCCATTTTCGATCGCGCCAAGCTCGAATGGTTCAATACGCAGCACCTGCAGAAAATGCCCATCGAGGAACTGCTTCCGTACGTCGAAGCCCAGCTCAAGCTCGCCGGTTTGTGGGACGCCTCCCAAGCCGCACAGGATCACGCCTGGTTTGCTCGTGCCGTGGACCTGCTGCGCCCGCGCACCCGCTTCCTCACCGATTTCACTTCGTGGTCGCGCGCCTTCTTCAGCGACGATTTCGACTACGATCCGGAAGCCTGCGAAAAATTCTGGAAAGACGACCGCCTCGGCGCCATGCTCGCAAAACTCGCCGACGCGCTAGCCGCGCTCCCCGACTGGAATCACGATGCCTGCGACGCCGCCCTCCGAGCCCAAGCCGCCGCCGAAGGCGTGAAAGCCGGCGTCCTGATCAACGCCACCCGCGTAGCCATAGTGGGCCGCGCCGTGGCCCCTCCGCTCTTCGACACCATGGTAATCCTAGGCCGCGACCGCGTAATCTCCCGCCTCCGCCGCGCCCTCTCCACCTTGACCCGCTAGCCACGCGGCCCCCCAAGCCCGTTGCATCTCGGCCACGCACCCTGCCGCCTCTTTCTGGCGCTGGCGCAATCGGCACGTCTTCGGTTATTCTCTTGCCCCGTGAGTCACTTGAAAACATCTCTGCTCTGTCTGGCGATATTTTTCCTCGTTTCACCTCTCGCCCAGTCCCAGAGCCGCTCCGGCGCCCCTCCCGCGCAAAACCCGGTTGCCGAAAGCGCTAAGCCTGAAAAAGCCGTGCCAGATTATTCTCAGGAGCCCTTCGTCTACGACTACTTGCACACAACCATTCGATACGAAAACGATGGCACTGGAACTCAAGAAAACCGTGCCCGAATTCACGTGCAGACGCAGGCCGGGCTGGCGCAGGCTGGCCAGCTGATATTCCCCTATAACGCGGAGAATGAAACATCGGAAATCCGCAGCGTGCGCGTCATCAAGCAAGACGGCACGGTCATAGTAGCCGGCCCAGAGAACATTCAGGACCTGAGCGCGCCGGTAGCCAGGGAAGCGCCGATGTACACCGACGCC
>JBAVQT010000403.1:0-2889 GCA_049694295.1 Candidatus Acidiferrales bacterium | reverse complement strand
AGCAGCCATCCGTGCGCCACAATCTGCTTCGGCAGCGGCAATCCCGCGGCCATCAGAAACGCCGGCCAGTACACCGCATGAAATCGAATGATCTCCTTGCCCATCGCGTGTACGTCCGCGGGCCAGTAGCGCTGGAATTCGCGCGAGTCGGAGCCATCGGCCTCTTTCTTGCCGTAGCCGATGCCGCTCATGTAGCTGGTGAGCGCGTCGTACCACACGTAGAAAACGTGGTCGGGATCGCCCGGCCAGGGAATACCCCATTTGACGGATTTGCGGCTGATGGAAAGATCGCGCAGGCCGGCCTCGACGAAACTTTTTACTTCATTGAAGCGGAAACCGGGAACCAGAAAATCCGGCTGCCCCGCGTAGAGATCGAGCAGCGGTTTCTGATATGCGGATAGCCGGAAAAAATAGTTTTCCTCGGAGACCGGCTCGGTGGGACGGCCGCAGATGGGGCAGTGCATGGGATCGTCGGTATCGGTGACGTAGAGATTGTCGTAGATGCAGTAGCGGCCTTCGTATTTGCCTTTGTAGATGGCGCGCTTTTCGAGCGGAAAATTTTTGTCGCGCTCCAGGGTGCGGCGAACGAGTTCCTGAACGCCCGCGGCATGCTCGGGCGAAGTGGTGCGGATGAAATGGGTGTACTGAATACCGAGTAATTTCCAGAGTTCGCGGAAAATCTTTTCGTTCTTGTCCACCAGTTGTTGCGGAGTGATTCCCTGCTGCTCCGCCGCCCGCTCGATGTTCACGCCGTGCTCGTCGGTCCCCGTCAGATACGCCACGTCGTATCCGCACATCTTCTTGTACCGCGCGATCACGTCGCACACGATCGTCGTATACGCCGACCCCACATGCGGCCGCGAATTCGCGTAATAAATCGGCGTCGTTATGTAGAATTTTTTCTTCGCGCTCTCGTCAGCCAAGAATGAACCCTCTTAAATGTTCAGCGGAAACACGCCCGGTCCTTTTCGTTGCCGTTGCCCTGGCACTTCCGGGCTCCCCATCCTCGCTTTGTGAGCGTGGGGCCTTTTCTCTTTGTCATTAGTATTTGTCTTCACTTCCGCGTCTCGCGCTGCTTCTCAAATTCAAACGCCGCCGCCGCAATCACCTGCTTCAGCGGAATCCCCCGCTCCGCCGCTATCCGCCGGCAGTCTTCGTATTCCGGCGCGGCGTTCAGGATTGTGCCATTCATCCTCGAAATCTTCATGCGCACATTTCCCAGCGGAGTAGCGAGCGTCGCAATTTCCCGCGCCAGCACTCTCCGCCTCGATTCGTGGACGCGCACTCCCAGCGTAGTCGTCTCGCGAAACACCATATCGATCAGCCGATCCACATCCTCCGGCCGCGCCAGAATCGTCAGCAGCGTGGCCGGCCGATTTTTCTTCATCTGAATCGGCATGGAATAGACATCCAGCGCCCCCGCCGCTAGCGCCCGGTCCACCAC
Organism: Candidatus Acidiferrales bacterium; assembly: GCA_049694295.1. Taxonomy (GTDB): domain Bacteria; phylum Acidobacteriota; class Terriglobia; order Acidiferrales; family UBA7541; genus Palsa-295. Next base: position 1,445 of record JBAVQT010000403.1, on the reverse strand, counting down.
GTATCCGAAAATCTGCGGGCTCATGTCATCCAGATTCGTCTCGATCGCCGCAATCGGCGCATCCCACTCGCCCAATCCCGCGGCGCCACTCTCCTCGCCCCGCTCCGCAGCGGCGTTATCGCCAATCAGCAACCGCAGCACATTCGCCTTTTCCGGATTGTCCGCCGACCCCGCCCCATACCCGATCGCGCGCAACGTCATCCGCGGCATTCCCGCATAACTCGTCGCCAGCGCCGTGGCAATCGCCGCTCCCGTAGGCGTCACCAGCTCGCGCGCGATTCCGCTCGAATATGTCGGCGCCCCGCGCAACATTTCAGCCGTAGCCGGAGCCGGCACCGGCAGCAAACCATGCGCCGTCTTCACCTGCCCCGACCCCACGTCCAGCGCCGAGCATGCAAATTCGTCAATCCCCAGCAGCTCGAATCCAATCGCCGCTCCCACAATATCAATGATCGAATCCACCGCTCCCACTTCATGAAAGTGAACTTTCTCCACCGGCTCCTGATGCACGTGCGCTTCCGCTTCCGCCAGTCGCGTAAAAATCTTCCGCGCTCGCTCGGCCGCCCGGGCCGGCAGCGCAGCCCCCTCGATCCTCTCCAGAATTTTCGAAAGCCCGCGATGGTGATGTTCTTCCTGCGTCTCCACGCGCACCTGCGTGGCAAAGATCACCCCGCGTCGCACCTTTTCAGCCGAAATTTTCCAGTTTTCCAGCCCCAGCCGCCGCAAAGGCGTCTCAATTTCCGCAAGCGAAGCCCCGGCATCCACCAGCGCGCCTAAGGTCATGTCGCCGCTGATGCCCGAAAAGCAATCAAAATAAGCCGTGCGCAAGGTTTTCATCGCGTGCCCGATATTTTCGCAGACTCACGCCAAAAGCGATACTGCCCTCGGCTTTCGGCAGGCCTCCGTCGAGCGGCGCCCGCCTTCACCCGGCATCGGATTTCCACAGAGGTGCCTCTTGCGTTCCGGTCGCAATAAGGTAATCTTAATATGACGGCTTGCGCCCGCCAGCATCATCAGGGCGCCGCCGCGAGAGGAGCACGAGGCGAGATGAAGTTTGCAGCGTATCCCGACCGCCCCACCGCGCTGTCGCCCTCCGTCCCAGTCTCGGTGCAGCCCGCATCCGCCGCTCGCTTGCAGCCCCAGCGTAACTTACCCTTTCGGCCCCAAGTCCTAATCGCCAAATTCGCAAATATTAGAATCGCCTCTAACTCCCTGAAAAGACACGTCCGAGACCATGTCTAATCGCGGAAAGGGGTACCCCTATTCTCTCGGATCGCCTGAGCCAGCGCCAGCCGAACCTTCTCCCGCAGCCCGCGCCTCCTTTTTGAGGCCCCTCCGCCGCTTCCCTGTATCTGCAAGATTCGCAAGGACCTAAGGAGCCACGTGTACAAAGTTGTCGAGGAGCGAGTGCGCAGAGCGCTGCGGCACCATATCCACGAGCGCTA
>JBAVQT010000402.1:0-5454 GCA_049694295.1 Candidatus Acidiferrales bacterium | reverse complement strand
GGACGTGCCCGTCGAAATGATCGAATCCAAGGGCGCGGTCAGCGCCGAGGTGGCGCTGGCGCTCGCCGACGGCATTCGCCGCCGCGCCGGTTCCACATTGGGCGTCGGCGTCACCGGCGTCGCCGGACCCGGCGGCGGCACTCCCGAAAAACCCGTCGGCACCGTGCACATCTCCATTGCCGATCAGCATGGCCCTCGCGAGCGCCTTCTCCATTTGCCCGGCGACCGCGATCGCATCCGCCATTGGGCCACCCAAAACGCTCTCGATATGATCCGCCGTTATTTTTTGAAGCCCCCGCACGGGCGCGCCTGATCCATGCGTCTCTTCGTCGCCTTCGATCTTTCCGGCGAAGTCCGCCGCTCGCTCAGCGAATTGATCGCCCGTCTTCGACCGCTCGTTCCCGCGGCGCAAGCGCATTGGGTGCGGCCCGATGCCATGCATCTCACGCTCAAATTCATTGGCGAACTAAAATCGTCTGGCGCTGGCGCGGTTGCCCCTATCCGCGACGCTCTTGCCCGCGTGCGTTCTCCGCATGCCGTGGACCTCCATTTCCGCGCCCTCGGTTTTTTCCCCCACGAACGCAGCCCGCGCGTCCTCTGGTGCGGCGTCGAAGCCTCGCCCAATCTCGCCCCGCTTGCCGCACACGTCGAGGACGCTCTGTCGTCTCTCAATTTTCCGCGCGAAGACCGCGCCTTCGTCCCCCACCTCACTCTCGCGCGTTTCTCGTCTCCCACTGGCCTCGCAGCCCTTGTGGACCACGCCGGTGATCTCCAATCGCACGATTTCGCCTCGGCTCGCGAATCCTCGTTCCACCTTTTCCAAAGTTTTCTCAAGCCCTCCGGCGCCGAATACACTAAGCTCGCCTCATTCGATTTCGTGGCTGCCCCGCTCAAACTCGATTCCCACCGCCCGAAAGGCTCGGCCTGAAATGTCCGCGATGATCTTCCATGGATTGAACCCCCACTGGCTCATCCCGCCGCTCGCCTACCTGCTCGGCTCGATTCCCTTCGGGCTGCTCGTGGTTCGCGCGCTCGGCGGCGGCGACATCCGCCGGGCCGGCAGCGGCAATATTGGCGCGGCCAACGTCTCGCGCAACGCTGGTAAACTCGCCGGGATTCTCACTCTCCTGCTCGACGCTGGTAAAGGTTATCTCGCTGTCTGGCTCGCCCTGCGCTTTACCCACGGAAATGTCCACTGGATGATGGCCGCAGCCGTCGCAGCCGTGGTTGGCCACGTTTTCCCGGTCTGGCTCAAATTTCACGGCGGCAAAGGCGTCGCCACCGGCCTGGGAGTCTTGCTTCCGGTCTGCCCCGCGGCCGTGGCTCTCGCGGCAGTCCTCTGGATCCTCATCGTTCTCTTCTGGCGCTACTCTTCGCTCGGCTCCGTCGTGGCTGCCGCGGCCCTTCCGTTTTTCGTCTACCTGCTTTACGCTCCGCGCCACGCCCCGCCCGCCTCCGTCGCCGCCGGCACGCTGCTCATCTCCCTTCTGGTCCTCTTCAAGCATCGCTCCAATATCGACCGCCTGATCGCCGGCACCGAAACCCGCCTGAATTTCCGCCGCTAGCTCCTTTGCCGCCGCTTTCCGCCATGTGCCAAAACGCCTCGCTTCCGCCTGCCATTGTTTATTTGCCTACGCCAGTACTACAGTCCCGTTGTGCCGCGTCTCCCGCTCCGCTAGCATTTTAGTGAAGAGGTATCGCTGCACATGCCGGCCCTGCACTCGATGACGACGCGTCGCGTTCGCCTGCTCTGGATCGTTCTGGGCGCGCTTCTGCTCGTCAGTGTGCTCCCTCTCTGGCTCTATCACCGCCAGGTGCTTCGCCTCAGCGAATCAAAACTGCAAGACACCGAGCGCGTGCAGCAGAGCGATATCACCCATTCGCTCGCCAGCGAGACCCTCCAGTTCGAGCAGAACCTTCGCCAGCAGCTCCTCAGCGAGCGCCAGGTTCTCGCCCTCACCGGCTGGATTCAGGACGTGGACCTCTCCGCCCATACCCCTCAGGTTTCCCGCCTGCTTCAGGATTTCGCCGAAAACAACACCAACATTCTCTACATCACCGCTGTCGATAAACAGGCCAAGGGTCAATCCGCCGGCAGCTTTCATGCCGATGCCGATCCTTTCGTGCAGGCTGCGCTCAAGCGCGCCTTCACCGTCAGCATCGAGGGCTTCAATTCCATCAGTGAACCCTTCGCCCTCGGCCCACAGCATCGCCCTGCCCTGGTCATGTCCGTGCCGCTCCTCGACGAAGGCCAGTTCACCGGAATGCTGGCCGCCGTCGTTTCACTCGATCAGCTCGAACAGCGCATTCGCGATGCCAGCGTCCGCGACCGCATCGTCTACATCGTGGATATTCACGGCCAGATCGTGGCCCATCCCGACACCCTCGATTTCGTGCCCGGTCGCGACGTAACCTCCATTTCCCCGGTCGTCAAGCAATTCAAGGCTCTGCCAGCCGAATTGCGCACCACCGAGACCGTCCATTTCACCTTGCCTGGCAAGGACAAACGCCATCCCCTCGAGATGATCGGCACCTACAGCTCCATCCCCGAGCTCCATTGGGCCGTAGTCGCCCAGCGCAGCCTGGCCGACGCGCGTGTGGATGCCGGCGTTCAGGAGCTCACCTCTCAGGCCCTCAGCTTCGTCCTCGCCGTCACTTTCATCGCTTTAATCTTCGGCTACCTTTTCGCGCTCGGCATCACCCGGCCCATCCAGGGCCTGGTCGTCTCCGTCCGCGCCATCAGCCGCGCCGAATTCCATGAGCGCGTGCAGATTCGCGGCGCCGCCGAAATCAGCGAACTCGCCGAGACCTTCAATCACATGGCCGGCGATATCGAGGAGTACGTCGAGCGCCTCAAGCAGGCCGCCGCCGAAAATCGCGAGCTGTTCCTTGGCTCCATCCGCATGCTGGCCGCCGCCATCGACGAAAAAGACCCTTATACCCGTGGCCACTCCGGCCGTGTCGCCAAATATTCCTCCATCATCGGCGAAGCCCTCGGCCTCACCACCGAAGAGCTTGATCGCCTGCGCATCTCCGCGCTGCTCCACGACGTTGGCAAGATCGGCGTGGACGACCGCGTCCTCAAGAAGCCCGGCAAGCTGACCGACGAGGAATTCGACCTCATGAAGCAGCACACCGTGAAGGGCGCCAACATCATGCGTCCCGTCGCGCAATTGAATGACGTCCTCCCCGGCATCGAACTGCACCACGAACGCATGGACGGCGGCGGCTACCCCTACGGTCTCGCCGGCGACCAGATCCCCATGATGGCCCGCATCATCGCCGTGGCCGACACCTTCGACGCCATCACCACCAATCGTCCCTACCAGTCCGCCATGGACCTCGACTACGCCCTCGAGCGCATCCGCTCTCTCTCCGTCTCCAAATTCGACGCCTCCGTCGTTTCCGCCCTGATCTCCGCAGTCCACGCCGGCCGGCTCCGCCTAAGTGCCACCCTGGTAGAAGTCTAGCCAACTCCAATTCGTCCGCTTTTGCCTTTGCTTTTGCCTCTGCCCTTGCTGTTGCTCCTCCGGGTGTCCCCGCCCCTGCTTTCCGCGCCCTCCGTTCCCTCCACTGCGACTCTGCTAGAATAAGTGGCTTCGCCTTCACCGGCGCGACCATATGATCTCGCTCTTCGGAAAACCCGAGCCTACCCTCCTCGAACGTCTCAAGGAGTCCGTCAGCAAAACACGCACCGAACTCGCCGCCCGCGTCGAGCAAATCCTCACCGGCGATCGTCCGGTGGACCCTGCCGTCCTGCTGCAGCTCGAAACCGCCCTGCTCGCCGCCGACCTCGGCGTCCGCACCACCCGCGAAGTCCTCGCCGCGCTCCGTCAGCAGGTCAACGAGCACAAGCTCGAGGGCTCCGCCGCCCTGAAGCAGGAACTAAAAAATCAAATCCTGAAAATCCTGGTCGCATCCAACTCCGGCGCAGTTGCTGGTTCAGACGCCACCGCTGTTTCCGGCCCTCGCGTCGTCTTCGTGGTCGGCGTCAACGGCACCGGCAAGACCACCACCATCGGCAAACTCGCCAATCGCCTGAAAAACGAAGGTTCCACCGTGGTCCTCTGCGCCGCCGACACTTTCCGCGCCGCGGCCATCGAGCAGCTCGAAATCTGGGCGCGCCGCTCCGGCGTCGAGCTCATCAAGCAAAAATTCGGCGCCGATCCTTCCGCCGTGGTTTTCGATGCCCTCTCCGCCGCCGTCGCCCGCCACGCGGACATCGTCCTGGTGGACACCGCCGGCCGCTTGCACACCAAATCAAACTTGATGGCCGAGCTCGAAAAAATGAAACGCACCGCCGCTAAAATCATTCCCGGCGCGCCGCACGAAGTCTTTCTCGTCCTCGACGCCACCACCGGCCAGAACGGCCTGAATCAGGCCCGCGAATTCTGGAGCCATGCCGGAGTCACCGGAATCGTGCTGACCAAACTCGACGGCACCGCCAAAGGCGGCATCGTCGTGGCCATCACCCGCGAACTCAATTTGCCGATCCGCTTCGTTGGCACCGGCGAAAAAATCGACGATCTCGTCCCATTCGACGCCCAAACCTATGTCAACTCGCTCTTCGACTGAACCCATCCTCGATCACGGCTACTGGATGACCGAAGCGATCGAACTCGCCCGCGACGCGATGGCGCTCGCGCATCCCAATCCTCGCGTCGGCGCGGTAGTCGTCAAGGACGGCATCCTCGTCGGCCGCGGATTTCACGCCTTCGATCGCCTCGATCACGCCGAAATCGTCGCCCTCGACCAAGCCGGACCCAAAGCCGCCGGCGCTTCCCTCTACGTCAATCTCGAACCTTGCAGCCATACCGGCCGCACCGGCCCGTGCACCAAAGCGATCATCGCCGCCGGCGTCAAAAAAGTGTATGCAGCTATGAAAGACCCGAACCCACTCGTCTCCGGCCGCGGTTTCGCGGAGTTGCGCCACGCTGGCATCGAAGTCCACATCGGCATCTACGAGCCTTACGCTAAAGAAACCAACGAAGATTTTGCCAAGTGGATTCGCACCCAGCTTCCCTTCGTCACTCTCAAAGCCGCGCTGACTCTTGATGGTCAGATCGCCCAGCGCGCCGGACGCACCACCGCGATCTCCGGCCCAGCTTCGCGCCAGCTCGTCCAGCATTTGCGTCATCGAGCTGACGCTCTGCTCACCGGCATCGGCACCATCCTCGCCGACGATCCTCTGCTCACCGACCGCTCCAAGAAACCGCGCCGCCGCAGGCTCCTCCGCGCTGTAGTAGACTCGCGCCTGTGCCTCCCGCTGCGCTCCCAGTTGGTGCGCTCCGCTCGCCATGATGTTCTGGTCTTCACCACGCGTAGCGTCGAATCGCCCAAGGCCAGGGCGCTCGCGCGCGCGGGCGTCGAGGTGTTCCGCGCGCCGGGCCGCGCCGGTCGCGTGGACCTTAGAGAAGTCATCCGCGAACTCGGCCGCCGCCAGATGCTCAATGT
>JBAVQT010000401.1:0-1949 GCA_049694295.1 Candidatus Acidiferrales bacterium | reverse complement strand
GAGAACGACTCGCGTTCCGCGAGAAGACTGACGGTGGAGGAATCTTCCCAACCGGGAACCAGGCGGTCAAGCGCAACGCGCAGCGGACGGCCGATCCACCCCATCCGAGCGACGCGCACGTGGACGGTGCGTTCGTAGGTGTAGTTGGAGTCGTAGTCCGGCAGAGAGCGCGTGGCTGCGGCGAATAGCGCGGGCACGGCAAGATCCTGGCGCGTCAAGAGGGCGCCATCTGGCCCGCGCAGCATCGCCCGGAAGGACGGGTCCACAACGATCCAGCGGCCGTCAATCAAGACTTCCGCGACCACATGACGAGCGGCGAGATTGGGACCGAGCAGAAGCAAGCGGCGGGAACTGAGTCCGGCGCTGTCGGCGAGATTGATGAACGCGTTGGTGGCGCTGCCGCAGACTTTGAGGAGCGCTTCGTAGTTGAGCGTATCGGTGGGGTCGCGATCCGTGGTCGTAGTAATGGGTCCGGCCGGGAGACGTGTGGGCCCATCAGACATCCAGCCGAGGATCGCGCCGACTTTATTTTCAGGCGAAGCCATGGCCGGGATCACGGCGTCCGAAAAACCCTTGAGATATCGCCGCGTGGAATACTCCCAGAAGGCAGTGACGATTACCAGGACGAGCGAGGCAAGCAGCGCGACATTCACGGCGAACCAACAGAGCCGATAGACTCGATGCGCGGAGGACGGGGAGGGCCCAGAGCCGGGCAGTGAAGGTTGGGGTGCAGCGCGGCCGGCGCCGGCAGGATCACTTGCGGACGAGGGAAGCGGCGTCTGCACGGAGCGGAGCAAAGGGTCATTTTTCATGCGGGCCTCGGCGAAGCGGCAGGCGGGAGGCCGCGTTGCGGCAACAAATAGCACTTGGCGAGCGCATAGTTTTTAGCGGGCGGCATGGCTCACCGGAAGAATTGAGGAATAGCACGTTTCCATCCGCCCCGCGAGACGATCCCAGCCAAGTTCCTGCGTAACGGCGCGGCAGCCTTCCTTGAGAAGCGCATAGAGCGAACGATCCTGGAGGAGATTACGGAGAGCGGCGGCCAGGGCAGCCGGCTCGCGCTCCGCGACTACACCTGCGCGGCCATCCACCAGCGAACGAATTCCGCAAAAGGGTGAAATCACCGCGGGAACTCCGCAGGCAATGGCTTCGGCGACCACGTTTGCGAAATTCTCGTATCGCGAAGGAAGAACAAAAATATCGGCCGCAGCCAGAGCGGATTTTTTTTCGGCGTCGTAAAGCGGGCCGGTGAACAAGACGCGGGAAGCCACGCCCCAGTCGCGCGCGCATTTTTCGAGATAGGAGAGATAGCCGGGTTCGCCCTCGGGGCCGGCGATGACCAGGCGGCCGGAGTCGGGGCACGCGGACGCGAAGGCCTGGATTAGCAAGTCGGCGCCTTTGCGAGGAATCAGGCGGCTAAGAAAGAAGAGTAGCGGCTCGGTGGGAGAGATAGCGTGGCGCGAGCGAAACTCATCGCGCGGTGGAAGTGCATCGGCGATCGAGGCGTCCACGCCGTTGTAGCGCAGGAAAATTTTATCCGCCGCCACGCCATCGTCCAGTAATTCCTGCTGCTCGAGTTCGGAGGTGACGACGATCCGCGTGGCGCCGTGCCAGAAACGACGGCCGATGGTGCGATGCCAGAGTTGTTTTTTGCGAAAACTACGGTCGATGGGACGAAACATGCCCATCGGCTCGATGACATAGGGAATCTGAAACCGCCTGCAGAAGTTGCCGACCGCGGGGCCGAGTAAATCGTAGAGGCCGAAGAAATGCACCAGATCGAAATCCATGAGAGACGCCCGGCAAAATCCTATCACACCAGGATTGAATGTGAGAGCACGATGGCGGACCCAGGAGGACAAATACAGGGCGCTAACGCCGTTTTCCACGTATCGCAGGCCGCGCGAGGTTTTTTCAAAACCAGCGCCGGAGCGAGCCCAGTCCGCGAG
>JBAVQT010000400.1:0-2473 GCA_049694295.1 Candidatus Acidiferrales bacterium | reverse complement strand
TGCGCGATCGGCCGCGTGCTCGCCGAAGATATCCCCGCGGACCGCAATTATCCCTCCTTCGATCGTTCCCTTCGCGATGGCTTTGCTCTGCGCGCTGCGGATGCCGCTGAGCCCGGCGCTCGCTTGCGCCTGATAGGCGAAAGCCGCGCGGGTGTTCCGTTTGCCGAATCCGTGCCGCCCGGTTCGTGCATCGAAATCATGACCGGCGCAGCGCTGCCCGCCGGCACAGACGCGATAGCGATGCTTGAGTATGCCCGCGCGGAAGGCGATTTCGTCATCTTCGAGCAACTCGCGCGCGCCGGCCAGCATGTGGTGCGCGAGGCAGCCGAACATCGCGCCGGCCAGCTGGTCCTGCAGCGCGGCACGCGCCTCGGATATCCCGAGCTCGCGCTTGCCGCTCAAATGGGCCGCGCGAGCCTGCGCGTTACGCGCCGCCCGCGCGTAGCCATCCTCTCGACAGGCGATGAAGTCGTCGGCGTCGAGCAGTTCGCATCGAAATTTCAGATTCGCAATAGCAATAGCATCGCGCTCAGCGCCCAGGTCAGTCTCGCCGGCGGCGAACCCGTCCCGCTCGGCAACGCGCGCGACGATCGTGCGGACCTGCGGCGCCAGATCGAGCTTGGTCTTGCAGCGGACATGCTGGTGCTCACGGGCGGCGTCTCGGTGGGGAAGTACGACCTGGTCGAGCCGGTGCTGCGCGGACTCGGCGCGGAGTTTTTCTTCGATGCCGTGGCGATTCGTCCCGGCAGACCCGCCGTCTTCGGCGTCTGCCGCGAGAAACCCGTCTTCGGTTTGCCCGGCAATCCAGTTTCGACAATGGTCTCCTTCGAATTGCTCGCCGTCCCGGCGATAGACATTCTCGGTGGCTCTGCGCCGCGCGCGCTGCCGCTGCTGCGTGCGCGCCTGCGGCACGATGTCGACGAAAAAGGTCCGCTGGCGCATTTTCTTCCCGCTCTGCTCGCGTGGTCTGCCGGCGAAGGCGAACCCAGCGTCCAGACACTGCGATGGCACGGCTCCGGCGATATCGGCGCCGTGGGGCAGGGCAACTGTTTTCTTGTGGTGCACGAGTCTCGGTTGAAACTCGCAGCCGGAGAATGGGTCGACGTGCTACCGTATCGCGGACGGCTCTAATCGCTTCCGGCGCTCGATTGCGCTAAAACCATGGCAAAACCTTCGCATTTCGATCGCAGCGGGCGCGTGCGCATGGTGGACGTCACGCAAAAGGCGGCCACCGCTCGCCGGGCCGAGGCCTTGGCGTTCGTCCGCATGAATCGCGCGACGGTCGAAAGCCTGCGACACGCGAAATCGCCTAAAGGCGACCCGCTCGAAATCGCGCGAATTGCCGGCATTTCGGCCGCCAAGCGCACTTCGGAGCTGATTCCGCTTTGTCACCCCCTCGCGTTGACCCACGTGGATGTCCGCGCGAAGCTGTGCCAGAATGGAATTGAGATTATCTCGGAAGCCACCGCCACCGGGCCGACAGGCGTTGAGATGGAAGCCCTCACGGCCGCAGCGGTCGCGGCTTTGACGATCTACGATATGTGTAAGGCCCTGGAGCGCGGCATCGAAATCGAACATCTGTATTTGCTGAAAAAGTCAGGCGGCAAGAGCGGAGATTACCTCCGGCCGGGGAAGCGCGCCAAACGATGACGCCCATGAAAGATGTAAAAGTGCTGGTCGTGGATGATAACGCGCTCATCCTAGATCTGCTGATGAAGGGCCTGACGCCACATTGCGATGCTCGTGCGGCTGCCGATGGCGCCGATGCTCTGCTCAAGATCGTGGACGATCCGCCCGATCTGGTGGTCTGCGACTATCGCATGCCGGGCCTCGACGGGCGCCAGCTCTACGAAAAATTGCGCGGGCGCCAACAGACCAAGACCATCCCATTTATTTTCATGGCCAGCCGCGGCGACATTGAGGAAAAACTCCGCCCCATCGTTGAAGGCGTGGAAGAGTTCATTCCCAAGCCATTTTTCCTGAAAGACCTGGTCCGCCGCACTAAAAAAGTGGTGGATCGCCTGCAGCTCGAAAAGTTGCAGAAACGCGCCGTGCGTCCCGGCGTGATTCAGGGCCGCCTGGAAGAGATGGGCATGATGGACCTGATGCAGTCTCTCGAAATGGGCCAGAAATCCTGCGCGCTCACGATTCATCGCGGCGATGAGACCGCCGAACTCTTTTTCGCCTCGGGGCAATGCACCGATGCGCGGCTCGGCTCCATCGAAGGCGAAAACGCGGTCTACCAGGCCGTCCGCTGGGCCGATGGCGAATTCGAGCTGGACTTCAATACCAGTCCCGCGCGCACCACCATCACCCGCACCACCACCGGCCTGCTGATGGAAGCGCTGCGCCTGATGGACGAAGAAAATCGCGATGGCGATGGTGCAGCCAATTCTGAAAAAGAAACGGCCGGCACCTAGATTTTTTTAAACTCACATCATGCGCGTCTCCGTCATCACCATCAGCGACTCCG
>JBAVQT010000399.1:0-6894 GCA_049694295.1 Candidatus Acidiferrales bacterium | reverse complement strand
TCCCTGGGCCTCGCGTCTAGTTTTTGAGAGGCGAAGATGCTACAAGTGGGTGCAAGCAGGCGATTTCGTGTGGGTGTGCCCGTGTCAGAGAGTTGCAGCGCAAAGGGATGCAAGGCAAATGTGCCCGGTGGTTTGTCCGGCGAGCGCATGTGCATCCTGCATTTCACGCTGTTCGTGGAGCAGGAATGCGCCGAGATGCGGCGGCAGTCCGCACTGGGGCAAAACACGCACGAACGCCAGAATGAGCTGATGCAGAAGATTTCCTTGCGCGGCGAGACCATGGTGCATGTTGCCACCAGCGGTTTTCCGATGTCCGACGAGATCAAGGCACGAATTCTGAGCACGCTGCTCACACTGATGAACACGCGGGAAAATCTTGATCGCGCCGCGATGCGTCAATCCGCGCTGCGCCGCTTTGCCGGCTGAACCCTCGCTACTTTTCCGATCGGAAGTCTTCCCCGGGGAGAATCAGGCGCCTACATAGCGCGCGTAGAGCGAGCGGGCCACCGCCGGATCTTTGGTGCCTTTCACGATGGCCCGGCCGTCGGCAAACACGGTCATTTCATAGGGCGGCACGCGGAATCGCAGCAGGTATTTGTTGGTTCGCACTTCCGCCGCCGCGGCACGCAGGCGCAGCCCGAGCTCCGGCAAATCGAGTTTTCGGGCGCGCTCGTGAATCTGCACCGAATCGCGGCCGCACATGGTGATGTGCGGCTGGACGCGGCCTTCGAGATACGAAAATTCCCGGCGCACGCAGGCGCGGCAATCCGCGCGACGCGCCGGTTGCACGGATTGGAATCGCCCTCTCCATACGTCGCAGGAAATCAGCCGGCCATGCAGATCGCCAGCCTTGCCGGCGAGGAGTTTCATGGCTTCAGCGGCCTCGACGGAGGCAATCACGCTCACCGCCGCGTTCAGCACGCCCGCAGTGTCGCAGGTTTCCTCAGCGTCCGCGCCGGCCGCTGAATTTTCGCCGCCCTCGAGCAGGCAGGCGAGACACGGAGTTTCGCCCGGCCGGACAGTCATGGTGACGCCATAGCTGCCTACGGCCGCCGCATAGACCCAGGGAATGCCAAGCGCGATGGAAGCGTCGTTAAGCAGCAGGCGAGTCTCGAAATTGTCGGTGCCATCGAGAATCACGGAAAAACCGGCGAGCATTTCTCGCGCGTTTTTCGACGTCAAGTCGTCCAGGATTCCTTCCACGCGAATGTCGGAATTAATTGCCCTCAGCCTGCGCTCCGCGGCCACGGCTTTGGGCAGCGACTCGCGAGCGTCGGACTCCTCGAAGAGAGTCTGACGCTGAAGGTTGGACATCTCGACGAAATCGCGATCGAGGATGCGCACGTAGCCGACGCCGGAGCGGACCAGTAGATTGGCGGCCACGGTGCCGAGTGCGCCGCAGCCCACGATGACGGCACTGGCTGCCAGCAAGCGCTCCTGCCCGGCCTCGCCCAGGCCTGCGAACAGGACCTGGCGAGAGTATTTTTCTCTTTGATCTGGATTCATTGCGGTGTGCTTGACTGAAACTTCATCATAGCGCCTTTTCGCGCCCGACAGGCAACTTGGGTGTGCTAACCTTCCCTCTCACTCTGCTGAGCGCATGAGAATTGTCTCCACAACATCGTCCCCCACCTGGTGTTCCCTTGCGGCAAAGGCTGGCCGAGCGGCTCTGGCCGCGCTGGTCCTAGGCCTTCCGGCGCTCTGCGCCGCCCCGGCGGTGTCCGCGCAACAGCCGGATATTGAAGGGCATGCCGTGGCTGAAGTGCATGTGGTGGATGAAAACGGGTCGGCGTTGCCGGCGCAGCTGCCGCTGCTGACTTTGGAGCCCGGCAAACCGTTCGATTTTGCGGAGGAGCGCGCCAGCCTGCGAATCCTCTATCGCACCGGCGACTATTCCGATATTCGCGTGGAGACGTCGCCGGTGAGCGATGGATTGCGCGTGGATTTTGTGGTACGCCGCAATTTTTTCAACAATGTAATTCGCGTTGAGGGCGTAAAGGACCCGCCGACGATTCCGGCGTCGCTGGCGGCACTGCGCCTGAATTTGGGCGAACCATTCCGCGAAAGCTCGGTTCGCGAAGCTGTGGACCGGCTGACGGATGCGTTGCACGCGGAGGGCCTCTATTTGGCGAAAGTCAGTTATTCGCTGGAGCCGCACGAAGATACGCGGCAGATGGACATCCTGGTGACTGTGGTCCCGGGCCCGCGCGCGCTGCTGGGGGCGATCAGCGTCAAGAATCAAACGCCCTACTCCGACGCCGACCTGCTCAAGCGAACGAAACTCTCGCCCAAGAACGATTCGACCTCCGCACGCATGCTTCGCGATTCGCAGCGACTGAAGAAATACCTCGTCAACCAGGGCTATCTCGGCGCGGGCGTGCTGATAACCACCGGCATGTATGACGCGGCTTCAAATCGCGTGCCGCTGACGGTGGACGTGACGACGGGGCCGCGAGTGGATGTGGAAGTCAGCGGAGCGCGCATCGGCACGTCGCGGCTGCGCAAACTGCTGCCGATTTATGCAGAGGGCGCGGTGGACGATGACTTGCTGCAGGAGGGACGCCGCAATATCCGGGATTATTTTCAGCGCGAAGGATACTTCGATGCCGACGTGCAGGTAAGTTCACATCAGGATGCGAAGAGCGACCAGCGGGTGATCGAGTACACCATTACTCGCGGAGATAAGTTTCGTCTCGTGGGGGTGTCGTTCGCGGGGAACAAATATTTCGGTTCGCAGCTGCTCTCGGGGCGGCTCGGCTTGGTTACGGCTTCGTTCGCTTCGAGCGGCCGATTCAGCCAGCAATTGGTTCGCAGCGATGCGGACTCGGTGCGTGCGCTCTACCAATCGAACGGGTTTGGCGACGTTCAAGTGACCTCAACCGTGGATGACAACCACGACGGGAAAAAAGGGAACCTATTCGTATCGTTTCAAATCGTGGAGGGCCCGCAGACTCGCGTGGCGAGCCTCGCGCTGGAGGGGAATCAGGTCATCAACTCCGATTCGCTGTTGGCGATTGTGGGATCCTCGGCCGGGCAGCCATATTCGGAAGCAAACGTCTCGAGCGACCGCAATAATATTCTCGCGCTGTATTACAACGAAGGCTTCCCGGAAGCACATTTTCAGGAAGTGGTGAAGAGCGACGCCGCGAACAACACGGTGCAGCTCGTTTATCGTATTACCGAAGGGCCGCAGATTCGTGTGGCGCAGGTATTGCTCACCGGCTACCAATTCACGCGCCCCGGCATCATCCGCCGGCAAGTGCAGATCGAACCTCACGGACCGCTGCGCGAAGGCGATGTAGTGGAGACGCAGAGGCGGCTCTATAATTTGGGCGTCTTCACGCGCGTGCAAATCGCGCCGCAAAATCCCGACGGCACGGACCCTCTGAAAACCGTGGTTGTGGACACTACCGAGGGCGGGCGTTACACCATCGGCTACGGAGTTGGGTTTGAGGTGCAGCGGATTGGCGCGAGTTGCAGCGCGAATTCCACCACCTGCAATCCCAACGCGACTGAAATTGCCGCCAGCCCGCGCGGAATTTTCGAAATCGCGCGATCCAATATGTTCGGGCGCGCGCAGACGCTTTCATTCAAAGTGCGCGCCAGCACGCTGCAATATCGTTCGGTTCTCAGCTATACGGCCGACAATTTTTTGAACAATCGGCGCCTGAGCCTGCAACTTACGGCGTTTGCGGATAAATCGCAGGATATCGACACCTTCACTTCGACGCGCTACGAGGGATCCACTCAGGTTGTCCAGAAACTCGGGCCCGGCAGTTCGATGGTGTATCGCTATTTCTATCGCCGCGTAAAAGCTTCGGATCTCAGAGTGGATCCGGATGAAATTCCGCTGCTCAGCCAGCCGACCCAGGTCTCCGGTTTTGGAATTACCTACGCGCGCGACCGCCGCGATAATCCCGGCGACGCCACCCGGGGCACGTTCAATACCATCGATCTGAGCGACGCGATTCAAAGCATCGGTTCGAGCTCCAGTTTTTTTCGCGCCTATTTCCAGAATTCCTCGTTTCATCCCTTCGGCCGGGCTTTTGTTTTCGCGCGCTCCACACGCTTTGGATTCGAGCAGGTACTGGCCGATACCGTCGAGCCCGGCGATGCCAGCTGCGCGCCAGACTCATCCGGCGAAGTTGTTTGCAAGACCATTCCCTTGCCGGAACGTTTTTTTGCCGGAGGCGGCACATCGCTCCGCGGGTTTGCGCTCAATCAGGCCGGGCCGCGCGATCCGGCCACGGGATTTCCGATCGGCGGCTTGGCGTTGCTGATGTTTAATCAAGAGATACGTTTTCCGATGAAACTGCCGCTGGTGGGAAACCGGCTGGGTGGGCAGATTTTCTACGATGCCGGCAACGTCTACAGCGACGCGAGTCACATTTCATTCCGCTGGAGGCCGCCTTCGCCGACCAATCTTACTTACCTCTCGCACACCGTGGGATTTGGTTTCCGGTATCCCACGCCGGTAGGACCGGTTCGCGTGGACTTCTCTTACCAGCTTAATTCGCCGCAATACCTGGTCAGCCCGCCGACCGGGCCGGCAACGCTCTATCAGCTTCCGCATTTTCAATTCTCATTTAACATCGGGCCGGTGTTTTGATGGGTCGCTTTTGTCTTTCTCTCGGCGCTGTCGGGTTGCTTTGCGGAGTGTATGTTGCGGGCGCGCCTGCGCAAGCGCCGCCTTCGGCCCCGGTGGTCGAGCAACGCCCTGTGGCGGGCGCCACGATTGTGGATCGCGTGGCGGTGCGCGTGGAAGATGATGTAATTACCGAAAGCGAAATTCGGGAACTGGGAGCATTCCAGCAGCTGGCCGAGGGGAAAGCGAAACCGCGTGCCGAACTGATTCAGGAACTGGTGGACCAATGGATCGTTCGTGGCGAAGCGGGCACGGCCATGTTTCCGCCGCCATCATCGGCGGACGTCGACCATGCATTTGCCGGATTTCTCAAGCAATTTCCTTCGCGCGAGGATTTCGAGAAACACTGCGACGAGGTTGGTCTCACCGAGGCCGCAGTCCGCAGGAATCTCGAACAGCAACTGTATCTTTCGCGTTTTATCGACTATCGCTTCCGCGCCGCCGCTCAAGTGGATTCCGCCCAGATCGAATCCTATTACCGGGATGAATTCACGCCGCAGCTGAAGGCGCGCGGCGATCCCGTTCCGCCGCTCGATGATGTCGCGGACACCATTCGCGAAGTTCTCACCCAGCGCGCAATCGGCGCACGCGCGGCACATTGGCTAGACGATACGCGCGCGCGTCTCCGAGTCGACGTAGTGCCGCAAGGAGCCGGGCCATGACGGGCTTGTGGCGCTGGCTCAAACGCGCGGTCTATTGCTGCGTGATCATTGCGATCGTTTCCGTCGCGGCAGCTCTGTTGGTCGTCGAATCGGGGATCGCTCAGCGCTGGCTGCGCGGCTATCTGGTGCAGCAGATGGCTCTGCGCACCGGCGCGCAGGTGACGCTGGGCGGCTTCCATTTGCACATCTGGGAGCTTCGCGCCGAACTGGACGATCTCACGCTCCGCGGGACGGAGCCGGCCGGCGTGGCGCCGCTCTTCCACGCCAAGGAAGTGCAGGTAGACCTGCGCGTGGTCTCGTTCTGGAAGCGCAGCGTGGTGCTGGAAGAATTGGTTATTGACCAGCCAGAAGTTGCCATTCGCACGGATCGCGGCGGACGCACCAATCTGCCTTCGCCGCGGATTCCCAGCGCCCGTTCCTGGGAACAAACACTCTTCAGCTTGCAGATCGCGCGCCTGGAGCTGAAGGATGGCAGCGCGTATTTCAACGACGTGCAGGTGCCGCTGGCGATGGTGGGACGCGACTTTGTGTTCGGGCTGCATTTTGTGCCCTCGAAGACAGGCGATGATGCGTATGTCGGAAATATTGCGTGGAGCGAAATCGAGCTTTCGGCGAAGCGCGATCTTCCTTTTCAATTAAGCTTCTCCTCTAAATTCACGCTGCATCACGACTCCTTCGAACTCGATGAACTGATCTGCAATCTCCCGCATTCGCAAGTGAATCTTCGCGCCACGTTGGCGAGTTTTTCGCGTCCCGATTGGGACCTACGCTATCGCGGGCAACTTTCGCTCGACGATCTTCGCCGTATCATCCGCGAGCCGACTACACCCACGGGACGTGTGGAGTTCTCAGGGCAGGCCCACTACACGGGGGGCGACTGGACAGGCGGTGGCCACGTCATCGGTCACGATGTCTCGATGCATCACCAATGGTTTCATGCCGGCGGAATGGAGGCGTGGGGCGATTACCAAATTGCGGGGCGGCGGCTGCTGATTCCCGTGCTGAGCGCGCGCGCCATCGGTGGGACGTTGAACGCGCGAATCGAGATGAACCTGGATACTTACGCCTTTCGAGCCGACGCGCATCTCCGCGGCGCGAGCCTGGGCGATGCTTTTGCCTCGGTGGACAATCCGGAATTTCCCGTGGATACGCTGCACTGGGACGGAATCATGGACGTGGACTCCGTGCTCACATGGTCCGGTGATTTTCAACATTTTCGTTCGACGGGCACGTCGCGCTGGTCGCCACCCGCGGCGAGCGCGGAGGGAATTATTCCGGCCAGCGCGGAAATTCAGTACGATTATTTCGACGACCGCCGCAATGCGATTTTCGTGCAAAGCCAGATTTCCACGCCCAGCACTACCATTGCTTTCGACGGAACTCTGGGTTCGCGCGATTCCGCTCTTGAACTTCGCATACACGCCGTGCACCTCAACGATTGGACCGACTTCATCAACGATCTGCGCGGCCCGGATTCCGAGCCGGTGCGATTTGGCGGCGAAGTCCTGTGGCGTGGGCGCATTCTGGGCCCGATCGGCAGTCCCACATTTTCCGGACAGTTTCAGGCGACCAATGCTATCTATGACA
>JBAVQT010000398.1:0-9077 GCA_049694295.1 Candidatus Acidiferrales bacterium | reverse complement strand
CGCGGAGGGAATTATTCCGGCCAGCGCGGAAATTCAGTACGATTATTTCGACGACCGCCGCAATGCGATTTTCGTGCAAAGCCAGATTTCCACGCCCAGTACTACCATTGCTTTCGACGGAACTCTCGGTTCGCGCGACTCCGCTCTCGAACTTCGCATACACGCCGTGCACCTCAACGATTGGGCCGACTTCATCAACGATCTTCGCGGCGCGGATTCCGAGCCGGTGCGATTTGGCGGCGAAGTCCTATGGCGTGGGCGCATTCTGGGCCCGATCGGCAGTCCTACATTTTCCGGACAGTTTCAGGCGACCAATGCTATCTATGACAAGCTCGCGTGGGAGCAGATCGATGGAGCCCTCGAATATTCGCCCGATGCGCTCAGCCTGACGAAAGCGACGGTTCGTCACGGCCAGGCTTCGGCGCTAATTGATCTGAACATGAAGTTCGACGGCGATTGGAGCTTTCTGGCGGACAGCCCGTGGACACTGGAAGCGCGAGTGGAGCGCGCGCCCACCGCGGACTTGCAGAGCGTGGTGGGCACCAATTACCCGTTGTCGGGCTTGCTCACCGGAGATTTCCGCGCCGGCGGCAGGCGCGACGCGGCAACGCTTGACGGAGATTTCACGCTCGATGAAGTGGTGGCCAAGGGCGTGCACTTCGACCGGCTAAGCGGCGCGGTGCACATCGCGCCGGACGAATGGCGAGTGTCGCACGCCGAATTGGAGAAAGATGCCGCGCGCGTGACGGGCGAGTTTCTATATCACCCTGCCGAGCAAACCGCGCAGTTTAATCTTAGCGGCCATGCGATTTCGCTCACCCAGATTGATGCGCTGCAGAGCCCGAAATTCGCTGTCGGCGGCCTGCTGGATTTCGAGCTGCAAGGCAGCGGCCCGTTGCGCACGCCCATTGCCCAGGGCGATTTTCGGGTCGCGAATCTCACGGTAGGCAACGACGTGCAGGGGAACCTCACGGGCCGATTGGCCTCCGATGGAAAAAATGCCCGCCTCTCGATCGCATCGGACATGAAGCACGGCAGCATAGCCGCGGACCTGGTTGTGGGATTAACGGGCGACGAACCCGTCAGCGGCCATGCAACAGTCACTCAGATCGTGATGGACACGTTCATCTCGGCGGGTCTGCACCTGAAGCAGCTCACCGGCCATAGCAGTGTGGACGGGGAGTTCACCATGAGCGGGAACCTGCGGCAACCCGATTCGATCGAGGTTGCCGCCAACATTTCACGCATCGCTTTCTCCTACCAATTCGTGGATCTCAAGAACGACGGACCGATTCGGCTTACCTATCGCCGCAATGAAATCCGCATCGATCAAGCTCGCCTGCACGGTCCCAATACCGATCTACAGTTGAGCGGCAGCGCCCGCTTCGACCGCGAACGCCCTTTGCATTTCAATCTTTCGGGGGCCATCAATCTTCGCTTCATCCAGAGCCTTGTTCCGGATCTGCTGGCGCAGGGCGAGGCGGACCTGAACGCCGCGGTAGAGGGCACGATCTCCAATCCGCACATCACGGGCCGGGCCACTGTCCGAGATGCGTCCGCAACCTACGCCGATTTCCCCGCCGGTCTCAGCCATCTGAACGGCGACTTTGTGTTCGATCAGAACCGCCTGCTTTTCGATCATGTGACCACGGAATCGGGCGGCGGACAGCTCACTCTCAGCGGCAGCGTGACCTACGGAGAAGGAACTCCGCACTTCGAAGTCACCGCAACCACGCAACAGGTGCGGGTGCGTTATCCAACCGGAATGAGCTGGCTGGTGGGCGGGACTCTTCAGCTCTCGGGTTCGACGCAAAGTTCGATCTTGAGCGGCCAGGTGGAGGTGAAGCGCCTGCTGTTCGCGCAGGATGTGGACGTGGCGTCATTCTTTGCGGCGGCGTCCCAAACCGGACCCGGCCCCGTTTCGTCGTCGCAATTTCTGCAGAATCTTTCCTTCGACATTGCCGGGCACACCAGCCCCGGGGCGCGCATCGAGTGGACCGGAGCGCAGCTTGAGATCGACAGCGATGTTCGGCTGCGCGGAACCTGGGATCATCCCGTGATGCTCGGACACATTCACCTGCTGGGCGGCCAGATGGCGTTTCGTGGCAATAATTTCACGCTCACGCGCGGCGACATCAATTTTGCCAACCCCTTCCGGCTGGATCCCGTGCTGAATGTGGAAGCCACTTCGGTGATCAGCCAGTATCAGGTGACCATCAACTTTTCAGGGCCCGCCAGCCGCCTGCAGCTGAGCTACCGCTCGGATCCGCCGTTGCCGGACACCGATATCATCGCGCTGCTGGCCATCGGCAGCACGGGTGAGGAAAGCGCGCTGCGCTCGACGGGGGGCGGCTCGCAAAACTACGGGGCGACCGCTTTACTTTCCGAGGCGATTTCGAGCGGATTGGGAGGTCCGATTGAACGCCTCTTTGGCATCAGCCATTTTCGCGTGGATCCTTTTCTCTCCGGAACGGCCACGGAATCGAACGCCGCCGCCCGCGTCACTATCGAGCAGCAGGTGACGCACGACATCACCGTGACGTATTCTTCGAACACCAGTTCGAGCCAATACCAACTGATCCAGGTGGAATACTCAGTGAAAAAAGATCTTTCGATTGTTTTTCTGCGCGACATCAACGGCACGTATGGCCTGGATATCAAGTTCGTGAAACATTTCAAGTAGAGGCATAGCGGCGCGAACCTGTCCGCGCCGCCAGCGATCGAGCGAGCGCGGGGATTAATCCTGCAGGAGAAAGAGCGCGTCGGGCGAGAGTCGCACGTGCCACGGCAACGGCCGGGCGCGAAAACGCTCCCACTTTTCCTTAAATACTTCAGCCTGCAGGTGCGGTTCGGCGCCGGGCGCCGGCGGCGCGTGGAGACGCAGAAAAAGCGTCACGCGAAAGGGACTTTCGGAAGCACGCACTGGCCAGCAGGGAAACACATTGTCATGGACGCCGAGTCCTCCCGCGCTCTCCAGGAATTCGATGTGATGCGCGCGAATTCCGATGTGCTTCGGCGTGCCGACGATTTCCTGCGACACGCGGAGATGGCAGTCCCAGTCCACCGCCTCGACCTGGTTTCCCGGCGCTCCACGCGCGCCCGAAATATTTTTACATCCGGTGACGCGAGCCACCGCAACGCTCGGCGGCTGGCGGAAAATTTCCTCTTTTCCGCCGAATGCCACCATGCTGCCGCGCACCAGAACCAGCAGGCGCGCTCCCAGGCGGTAGGCTTCTTCCATGTTGTGCGTCACCAATAAAGTAGGACGCTGGTACGCGCCGAGCGTCTCTTGCAATTCCGCCTCGAGCTGGCCGCGCAGGTATGTGTCGAGGGCCGAGAATGGTTCGTCGAGCAGCAGCGCCCGCGGTTCGGCCGCTAGAGCACGGGCCAGCGCAACGCGTTGCTGTTCTCCGCCGGAGAGTTCGCGCGGAAAGCGATCTTGGAGACCGGTGATATGCGTGCGCGCGGAAAGAGCCGCCAGGCGTTCGGCGCGCTCGGGCCCGCCGAGATCTCGCAGGCCAAATGTGATGTTTTCTGCCGCGGTGCGATGCGGAAAGAGAGCGTAGTGCTGAAACAACAGCCCCACGTGGCGCTGGCGCGCCGGCACGTCAATATTTCGCGTGGTGTCGAGCAGCACGCGGCCATCAAGCGCGATTCTGCCGCGCTCGGGCCGTTCGAGTCCCGCGATGCAGCGCAGCAGCATGGTTTTTCCAGCGCCGGAAGGGCCCAGAACGCCGAGCGGCGACGCGCCGGTGGTGAATGCAATATCGAGGGTGAATTCCGCGAGATGCTTTTGGATTTCGACTTCGAGCGCCATGCTACCGCTCTCCCTGCGAACGCCGGCCGGTCCGGATTGCGCGCGTCCAATAATAAATTCCACCAAGTAGCACCAGCGAAATGCCGATGTCCGCGCCGCACCAGGCGAGAGCACGGCGCATGTCGTCAGCCTCGACGGCAAAATAAATTGCGATCGGAATCGTTTCGGTTTTTCCCGGAATATTGCCGGCCAGCATGAGCGTGGCCCCAAATTCGCCGAGAGCGCGCGCGAAGGAAAGAATCGTTCCCGCGAGCACGCCGGGCCAAGCGAGGGGCAGCGCCACTTCGCGAAAGACGCGCCATTCTGTGGCGCCCAGAGTGCGCGCTGCCTGCAACAGATCGGGGTCGACTTGTTCGAGCGCGGCGCGCGCCGTGAGATACATCAGCGGAAACGCCACCACTGCGGCGGCAATCACCGTCGCCGGCCAGGAAAAAACCACGCTCGCTCCGAAGGTGAGCAAGAATTTTCCAAGGGGACCGTTGCGCCCGAAAAGCAACAACAGGAGAAATCCGACAACGGTGGGAGGCAGCACCAGCGGAAGAAGAAAAAGTCCGTCCACCAGCGCAGCAGCGATACCGCGACGTCCCTGGCGCCACACCGCGGACGCCAAGCCAGCCACCAATGTGATTAGAGTCGCGGAGGCGCTTGTTGCGAGCGAAATCCAGAGCGGTGACCAGTCCATTGCGAAGGGAATTGTAACTGGATCAGCGCTGTGCCGGTTGATTTTCGGCGGCGACGAAGCCGTATTTCTCTAATGCGACGCGCGCTTGAGGCCCAGCGAGAAATGCGAGAAAGCTTCGCGCAGCGTCGGGACTCTTGGAAGCTTTCAACACAGCCGCGGGATACACGATGGGATCGTGCGAATTTTCCGGCGCGGTCGCCACAACTCGAACCTTCGAAGAAATCTTCGCATCGGTGGCGTAAACGACGCCGGCGTCGGCGTTGCCGGTCTCGACGTAGGTGAGCACGGCGCGCACGTCCTTGGCGTACACGATTTTCTTTTGGATTGCGGCGAACACGCCGAGATGTTCGAGAGTTTGCTGGGCGTATGCTCCCGCTGGTACCGTCGCCGGTTCGCCTAGCGCGATCATTTTTACGTCGTCGCGGGTGAGGCCGGCAAAGTCGTGTAATTCTGCTGCATGTGCGGGCGTGATTAACACCAAGGTGTTGCGCGCGATATCGCGCCGAGTTCCCGCGGCCAGCAAGTCCTCGGCGGCGAGAGCGTCCATTTGCTTCTCGGCCGCTGAAACGAAAATGTCCACCGGCGCGCCTTGCTCGATCTGGTGCTGGAGCGTGCCGGAACCGCCGTAGTTGAAGACGACTTTCACACCGGGATGGTGGTGCGTATAGGAGTGGCCAAGTTCATCGAGGACATCCTTGAGGCTGATAGCCGCGGAAACGGTGAGGGATGAGGGGGCCTGCGCCGCCGAAGCGGGCGCCACCGCGCAAGCGACGCCCACAAGCATCAAAAGGATTACGCCGAAGCATCCACATTTCTTGACGATGCTTCGATTAACAAGGCAGCGCGCCATCGAGAGTTACCTCAAAACTGCCTCAGGAAGTTACCCCTGAAAAATTTACCTCTCATGCCAGATCGACCGCATTCGCCGCCTGCTATTGATGCGGAGCCGGAGCAGGTGTCGCGGGCGTCGCCGGTGTCGGAGGCTGCGCAGGAGTCTCAGCCTGCGGCTTGGAGTTTGCGCCGGGCAGCATGGCCTTCAACTGGGGATATTCAGTGGACATGTCGGTCAAGACACCAATAGCGGCATCGCGCTCAATCGGCTGGCCGGCCTGCTGCGCTTCCTGCATAACCTGCGGAATGGTTTTGACCATTTTTTGACCGATCGGCGATCCGTAATACTCGGTCATAGCTTGAATGTCCGCCATGGAAAAGTGGCTGGCATAGGCCGCAGCGGTCGCGTCGTTTACGGCCTTATCCGGGCCGTGAGTGGCAATCTTTTCCGAAAATTCGCCGACAAACTTGGTCAGTTGATCTCCCTGCAGGTGCTGGCTCATGGCTTCCCGGACCTGATAGGTGATCTGATTGGTCATTCCTTCGCCCAGCTTCGAGGTGCCCATCAGATCCATGAGCTTCCGGATCGCCGCTTCCTTTTCAGGGTCCGGCTTTTGCAGGGAGGGCGAGGCTTCGGCGGATTGCGTCGCTGCGGCGGTCTGCCCGGGAATGGCATGCTGCGCCGGCTTGGCGCTGTTGCTGGTTGCAGGCGCTTGTGCCAGCGCGGGGCCCGCCACACACAAAGCGGCGGCGATCAGGGCAATTCCGAGTTTCATTTCGTTCTCCTCACTTTAAGTGGTCCGGGCTCTCTTGCCCTGACGATTGCGTGCTTGGAATCGTATCTGAGACGCTCCGCAGTTGCAATTTAGCGTTATGGGCATCGGGTTGGCATGGCTGGCGGCGCCGTGATAGCCTCATTTCAGGAGTTCGCTTGCGCTCCGCTCGACGCTGATTTATTTGCCCGTCCCTTGAAACTGACGATATCCGAAAGGCTTTGCAGCATGTTCGAGTCAATGAATTCCACCGGCGCCGCGGGACCAAGCTTTGACTCCGCTCGTGCGGAAATGGTTGCGCGGCAAATCCGGGCGCGGGGGATTTCCTCGACGCGAGTGCTGGAAGCGATGGCGGCGGTTCCGCGGCACCTATTTGTCCCAGCGGACCGCATTTCGGCCGCCTATTTCGATGAGCCTCTGCCGATCGGCGAAGGTCAGACGATTTCTCAGCCTTATGTCGTGGCACTGATGGTACAAGCGCTGGAGCTCACCGGAAGCGAGCGCGTCCTCGATATCGGGGCGGGATCGGGTTATCAAGCGGCACTTCTTTCTCTGCTGGCTCGCGAAGTGATTGCCGTGGAGTCACACCCGGCGCTCGCCGCGCAGGCTCGCGCCCGCCTGGCGAATCTGGGATATCGGAATGTTCGCCTGGAACTCGGCGATGGATCATTGGGATGGCGCGATGCTGCCCCCTTTGACGCCATCCTGGTGGCCGCGGCTTCGCCAGCGGTGCCGGCCCCGCTGATCGAACAATTGGCGGAAGGCGGCCGACTGATCGTCCCGGTGGGCGCGCTCGACAATCAAGACTTGCTCTGCATTCGCAAGAACGATGGCCGGATTCGCCAAGAATCGCTGGGCGGCTGCCGCTTCGTTCCGCTTACGGGGCGATTTGGCTGGGACCTGGCGGCTCACTGTGCTTCCGATTCCAGGGCTTCGTCCTCTGCGGCGGTTACGCCGCGCCCATGACCTCGGCCGCGCCAGAACTTTCCATCGTCATTCCAGCCTACAACGAAGAAGCGCGTCTTCCGCGCACGCTTCGCTCGATACTGGATTACCTATCGCGCGAGGCTTTGTCGCCGGAGCGCGTCGAAATTATCGTGGTGGACGATGGCTCGAAAGACGGCACCGCGCGGGTGGCGCAGGATTTCGCGCGGGAGTTTTGTTCGCTGCGGGTTGTCGAAAATGGCGAGAACCGCGGCAAGGGTTTCAGCGTTCGCCACGGCATGCTGGAAGCCCGAGGCCGCCTGACTCTTTTTACCGACGCCGATCTTTCTTCGCCGATCGAGGAATGGCCGAAGCTGCGGGCGGCGATCGAATCGGGCTACGACGGCGCCATCGGTTCGCGGGCCCTGGACCGGTCATTGATCTCGGTTTCGCAGACGCAAACTCGCGTATTCGCCGGAATGATCTTCAACACGTTTGTCCGAATACTTACCGGCTTGCCATTCCACGACACGCAATGCGGATTTAAGGCGTTTGTGCGCGAAAGCGCCCGGCCGGTGTTTGAGAATCAACGGATTTACCGATTTGGTTTCGATCCTGAGATTCTATTTCTGGCGCACAGGTACGGCTTGCGGGTCGCGGAGGTGCCGGTGCGCTGGGCGCACGATCCGGCCACGAAGGTGAGCGTGGTGCGCGACAGCATTCGCATGTTTGCCGATCTTTTCCGTATTCGTCGCGACTGGTTTTTGCGGCGTTATGCGAGGCGGCCCGCAGGCGTTTGATTTATTTCGCGCCATGCGTCTCGCCGCGCCGCTCCCGTTCACGGGCCATCTGGAATGCGCGCAGGATCACTCTGGTGGCGATGGGCGTCAGCGAATACTCATCGAGTTCGGTTTCGGTTGCCCAGGCCACGGCGGTCACATCGCTGCCCGCGCGCGGCTCGCCGCGCTCCGCTTCGCACAAATAGTCGAGGATTACGAAGTGGTAGCGCAAGCGACCATCGGAATCGGGAAATATTCGCTCGAACACTTCGATCAGCTCGCCAACGCGCACATCCAGCCCGGTTTCTTCCGCCAGCTCGCGCCGGACTCCTTCGGCGATGGTTTCTCCCAATTCGAGGGTTCCGCCGGGAATGGACCACTGACCCTCGAGGGGCGGAGTTCCCCGGCGGATCAACAGCATGCGGCCCTGCGAAATCACGACCCCGCCCACCCCAACCACGGGTCGCTCCGGGTAGTCACGCGCCATTTGAAAAGTCCCTAAACTCCCAGCACCAAAAGAGTGACATCAGCGGTATATAATACGCCTTGAGATTGCGGCACGTCCCTGGAAGGAGAGAAACCCCCGTGGTCAAATGTCCGGAATGCGACGCAGAAATAGATCTGGACGAAGACGAAGTCGAGGAGGGCGAAATCCTGAGTTGCCCGGAGTGCGACTCCGAGCTGGAGATTACTCAGACCCATCCCGTCCACGTCATCTGCATCTCCGAAGAAGAAGACGAGGAAGATGACGATGACGAAGAAGACTCGGACGACGAGGATTCCAGCACCGAGAAACAAGAAGAGGAAGAAGAGGCCGAATAGTTCCGTTCGAAGCCTCCGGTGCTTTTGTCTGGCAGCGTCATCTCATTCGGCGGGACGGGGCCGGCTGCCGCGCGTGGCAGCCGCCAAGCGATTCTCGCAAGACGGAGCCTCAGGTGAAACAGGTGGTGAAGACTGATGTGAAAGCGGTGGGTGGACCGCTCGTTAGACGGCGAGCGCTTCTGTGGATTTGGGTTTTGTCGCTTCTCCTGATTGTGGTCGCCCTGCCGCTGGGCGCGCAAGACAAGAAAGATGACACGGGGCTGCGCACGGTGCACGGCAGCGTGATCGACAAATCAGAAAATCCCGTGGCTTCGAGCGTGGTGTATCTCGAAAACGTGAAGACGCAGGGCGTGAGGACCTACATCGCGGACGAGACAGGCAACTATCGGTTCAGCGGCCTGGACCCCAATGTGGACTACCAGATTCATGCTGAACACAACGATATGATC
>JBAVQT010000397.1:0-1602 GCA_049694295.1 Candidatus Acidiferrales bacterium | reverse complement strand
AAGAACGCGAAAGCTGGAACTGAAGGCGCGAATTTGCGGATCCCACAATGAAAAGTTGGTGCCGAGAGAATTGGAGAGCAGGAGAACGGGAGCGGCGGCCGGCCCGTCGAACTGATATTCGATTTGCGCGCCGTTCGCTTGGATGAAAGGCATTTTCAAAATCTCCCGGGGTGGTGGCGGCTCGCTACGATTTCGGAGGCCTGCGCCCCGCCAATACGGCTTTTATCATGCGCCGCGCCGAGCCGGTGTAATTTTTCGGGTCCAGCAGGCGGACGATTTCCTTTTGAGAAAGATGCGGGCGCACGCGCTGATCTTCGCGCAGAACCAGGCGGAGATGGCGGCGCTGCGCGAGGGCGCGGCGGCAGGCCTGCTCGACGATTTCATGGGCCTGCGGTTTGCCGATCTTGCGGGCGAGGGCGAAAGAAACCGCCTCGGCGAGAATCAGACCGTGAGTGATTTCGAGATTTTCGGACATGCACGCCGTTTCGATTTTAAGTCCTTCGAGGACGGGAGTAAGTTGCGCGAGCGCTCCGCTGGCCAGCAGGCAAATTTCGGGCAAGGTTTGCCATTCGGCGTGCCAGCCGCCCAGGCCGCGCTCATGTTCCTGGACCATCGCGGAAAGCATGGTGGAGACGAGGGAAGGCACGCGGATGGCGGCCGCCAGAGCGACTGCGCAGCCGACGGGATTTTGTTTGTGAGGCATGGTGGAAGAACCGCCGCGGCCCGGCGCGGCCGGCTCGAGCGCTTCGCCGATTTCGGTTTGGGAAAGGAGCGAAATATCACGGGCGATCTTGCCGAGCGTGCCGACGAGCAGACCGAGGACGGCGGCGACTTCGGAGAAGCGGTCGCGGGAGGCGTGCCACGGTATGGCGGGCAGAGAAAGATTGAGATCTTTCGCGAGCGCGGCGGCTACGGCGGGGCCGCGCGAATCGAGAGCGGCCAGAGTGCCGACGGCGCCGCCAAATTGAAGCACGAGCGCGCGGCTGCGCGCGGCACGAAGGCGCGCGGCGTGGCGATCGAGAGCGTCAAGCCAGCCGGCAGCTTTGAGGCCGAGAGTGACGGGAGGGGCTTGCTGCAGCCAGGTGCGTCCGGCGAGCAGGGTGCCGGCGTGGGATTCGGCAATTTTTGCAACGGCGGCAGCGAAGCGCGCGAGATCGCGATCGAAAAGATCGAGCGCATCGCGAAGCTGGAGGACCGCGGCGGTATCGAGCGCGTCCTGGCTGGTGGCGCCCCAATGAACGAAACCGGCGGCGGGCGCGTCAAGGGAGGCAACCAGAGCGGTGAGCGCGTGGACGAGCGGGATGGCGAGGTTGCCGGCTTGCGCGGATTCCTGGGCGAGAAGGTCGAAAGAAAAAAGCGTGGCGACGCATTGCGATTCGATGGCGCGCGCGGCGGATTTTGGCGCGATGGAGGAGCGAACCAGAGCACGGGCGAGCGCGGCCTCAAAATCGAGGATGGCCTGCAAGCGGCGGGCATCGGAAAAAATTTCGAGCATCGCGGCCGAAGCGAACAAGGGATCGAGCAGGCGAGCGGATGACGATGCGGTCACGAGGAGCGTCTCCGGATAGGCCGGCAGGGACGGAGCGAATTGCACATCGAGCG
>JBAVQT010000396.1:0-6609 GCA_049694295.1 Candidatus Acidiferrales bacterium | reverse complement strand
CGGAGTGAAAGTGCTGGGTCCGGCCGCGGCTCCTCTGGCGCGGCTGCGGCGCGAGTATCGGTTTCAATTCGTGTTGAAAGCGGCGAAGCGCGCGGCGCTCGCGCAGGCGCTGGCGGGCAGTCTCGATTTCTGCGCGAAAAAAGAGATTCCCGAAAGCGCGGTGCTCGTTGACGTGGATCCGACGAGTTTGTCGTAGGGTGCGCGCCGGCGCGATTCCACCAAGCTTCAGGGATTGTTCGTAGGCCACGCCGTGAAGCACAGAATGAAAATTATCAGCGCGAAGACGGCCCAGAGCTTGCGCGAAGCGTCCAGCGGCTCCCAACGATCCAGCAATGGGGGATGGCGGAATCGCAGCGAGAGCACCAGCACCAGCACGCCCCACACCACCCAGGCGTGCCAGTAGTAGATGCCCATCGCGATCATGCCCAGCGAGGTGATGATCGAAATTCTTTCGTGGCGATTGCTGGAGAGGCTGTAAATGATGTGTCCGCCATCGAGTTGCCACACGGGCAGCAGATTGAGCGCCGTCGCCAGCATGCCAAACCAGGCTGCGCGGCCCACGGGATTGAGCAGCACGGAATACGGCGCCGCGTGCGGATGGAACAGCCAGATAAAAATTTGCGTCAGCACGGGAGTTCCGAAAAGTATGGAAGCATCGGCGGGCGCGCTGGGAACGATTTTCGCGACGGCTACCGACCAGGCCATGGCGGGCACGGCGATCGCAAAGCCCGCGATGGGCCCGGCGATGCCGACGTCGAAGAGCGAACGCCGCGTGGCGAAAGGCGAGCGAATCAGGATCAGCGCACCAAACGTGCCAAAGAGCACCGGCGACGGCAGAAAGAACGGATAGGTGGCGTCCATCCCGTAATACTTGCAGGCTAGGAAGTGGCCCATCTCATGCGCCAACAAAATTGCCAGCAGCGTGAGAGCAAACGGAATGCCCAACAGAAACAGGCTCGGATGCCGGAAAGGCAGCAGCAGCGGCGCAAAGAGATTGTCGGTCGAGGAAAACGGATATTGATTGTGCGCGTACGAAATGGCGAATTCGGAACCGGCGGCCAGCGTCGTGACCAGCGTCAGAAAAAAAAGCCCGGCCGCGAGCCAAGTTTCCCGTGCCGAGCGCCGGGGCGGAGCGGCAGGCATGAAACGCGGCACGCCAAGATCGATTACCTCGATGGCAGGCCGACTGGGACCGGCTAGATCACTCATAGGCGAACGATCCGGCGCGCGCTGGGAGAGCTCACCACGCTAGGACGCGAAGCCGCGACACACCGGTACGAAGAAAGAGCAGGCGAAGCACCGTGCCGGTCAGGTCTTCGGCGCAGTGGCCGGCAGCGCCTGAAGTTCCTTGCCGGGCTTGAAGCGCACGGCCTTGCCCGGCGGGATGCTCACCTGTTGCCCGGTGCGAGGATTGCGACCGATGCCGGTCTTGCGCGGCTTAACGTTGAAGACGCCGAAGCGGCGAAGTTCAATGCGTTCACCGCGTCCCAGGGCGTTCTTCATCGCTTCAAACACGGTCTCGACGGCCTGTTCGGCCTTGGTACGGGTGATGTTAGTCTTCTGAACGATGGCGTTGACGATGTCGAGCTTTATCACCTAACCCTCCCGAAGGCGGAAACCTATGCTAGACAGGGGGTTGCAGGTTGTCAAGCGGCCATCCGTGTAATAAGATGCGCCGCCTTCGCGATGGCGGCTTGCGAAGCGCGATACCCAGGAGGGAATTGATGGCGGTGAAGGCTGATAAGTGGATACGCAGAATGGCGCAAGAGCACAAAATGATCGAGCCGTACGCGCACAGCCAGGTGCGCGAGGGAGTGATCAGCTACGGAGTGTCGTCCTACGGCTACGATCTGCGCGTGGCTGACGAGTTCAAGATATTCACCAACGTGAATTCCACCATCGTGGACCCCAAGCATTTCGACGCCAAGTCGTTCGTCGAGTTCAAGGGCGATGTTTGCATCGTGCCGCCGAACTCTTTTGCGCTGGGCCGCTCGGTGGAGTATTTCCGCATTCCGCGCAACGTGGTCACCATCTGCCTGGGAAAATCCACCTACGCGCGGTGCGGCATCATCGTCAACGTGACGCCGTTTGAGCCCGAGTGGGAAGGCTACGTGACGCTGGAGATCAGCAATACCACGCCGCTGCCCGCGAAAATATATTCGAACGAAGGATTGTGCCAGGTGCTGTTCTTTGAATCGGACGAACAGTGCGAAGTGTCGTACAAAGACAAAAAGGGCAAATATCAAGCGCAGCAGGGAATTGTGCTGCCGAAGATTTAGCGCCGCAGGATCTCACGGAAATTTCGCGGCTCGCCCGTCATTGCGGACCAGCCGTTTTTTTTGCATCCCACGCCGCAGCTTTGCCCTGCGCACGGCCTCGCGTGGCGGATGTGGCAGCCAGTACCAAGCAAAATCCTTCAGGCTTT
Organism: Candidatus Acidiferrales bacterium; assembly: GCA_049694295.1. GTDB lineage: Bacteria > Acidobacteriota > Terriglobia > Acidiferrales > UBA7541 > Palsa-295. The sequence continues at coordinate 4,184 of JBAVQT010000396.1, read as the reverse complement.
GCCCGTGACGAACGAGGCGGGCTTGGCCCAGTGCCCCGTGAATACGAACGAATCGAGCGCCTTGCGCTGGCGCGGCTCGATCTCACGTTCGCGCAATCCCTCGGGCAGCGATGCTGAATCGCCTGGATAGCCGATGGCAATGCCGGCCACTGCTTCGTAGCCCTCGGGAATGCCGAAATTCTTGCGCGCTTTTTCCGGATCGATGCCTGCCATCTGATGGACCATCAAGCCCTGGGAAGTAGCTTCGGTGGCCAGATTCGCGGCGGCCTGGCCCACGTCGTGAAATGCGTGGCGATTGGGCTGACCGTTGTGCGTGAAATTGTGTTGCGCCACGCTCAAGCCGATTACCGGCGCGTTTATAGCCCATCCCTGATTGAACTCGATGAACGAGTCGAGAACTTTCCGGTAGTTTTCGGGATCGTCTTTCGTGGCCACGATGAAAAACCACGGCTGCCCGTTGTAGGAAGATGCCGCCCAGCGCGCTGCTTCAAAGATGCTGCGGAGTTTTTCCGGTTCCACCGCGCGAGCGCTGAATGCACGCGGACTCCAGCGGTGGCTGATCACATCATGGACGGGTGCCGATGTTACGGCGGGCTTCTTAAGAGTGCTCATGAATTTCTCCTTGGAAAATTAGGATGGCGGCATTTCCGCGCGGCGACACCACGAACGGCGCCGCCGCGCGATGAACTCGAAGCGACAAACAAAACATCGAAAACCTGCCGAGAGCCGCCGAACATCTGCAACTGCGTCAGTTGTCCGCGCGGCTCTCTTCGAAGCCCCTCGCTTATTGCTTTGGCGCGCGCGAAGCGTCCACCGAGAAACCGCCCGCGCCGTAGCTCGCCAGAATCAGTAGCCCGCCGATGATCGCAAAATTCTTGAGGAAGTGGCCCTGATTGTCCATGCGGTCCATTCCCTGCATCGCCCAAAAATTGTGGAAGATGAGCGTGGTGGGAATCAGGTAAAGAGCCAGCACCCACGCGGAGACGCGCGTCTGGAATCCGACCAGCACGAACAGCCCGCCGATAATTTCAATCGCCGCGGCAATCCCGATCGCCGCCTCCGGCAACGGCAGTCCTTTGGCCTGCGCAAAGCCGGCCATCGTCGAGAACGCCGCGATCTTGCTGATGCCGCTGAATAGAAAAACGGCGCTCATCAGTATGCGGCCCGCCAGCACCGTGACGTTAGTATTGGAACTGGACATTTTGCTGCCTCCTTGTTTCCTCAATCGAATTTGAAATCATCTCCGGTACGGGGCCGATTTATGCAAGATCGAAAAGCAACACTTCCGATTCCTTCGTCGCCGAAACGCGAAGCTCGGATTCCTCGGAAATCGCCGCGCCGTCGCCAGCCTCGAGCCGCTGGCCATTCAGCGTGATAGCGCCGCGCGCCACCTGCAGCCACGCGTGGCGTCCTGGTTTGAGCGAATGGCTGGCCGAATCGCCTTTATCGAGCCGCGCGACGCGGAGTTCCGCGTCCTGGCGAATCGTGATGGGCGCTTCCGGGCCCGCCACCAGACTGAATTTGCCCCGCAGTTCTTCATCCGGAAACGCGAGTTGCTCGTACACCGGTTTCAGTCCCTTGCGCTCCGGCACGATCCAGATCTGCAACAGATGCACCGGATCCTTCGGCGACGGATTGAACTCACTATGCATCACCCCCGTGCCCGCTGTCATGTGCTGCAATTCGCCGGGACGGATCACGCCTTCGCCGCCGGTGCTGTCGCGATGCTGAATCGCGCCATCGAGCACCCAGGTGAGAATTTCCATGTCGCGATGCGGATGCATGCCGAAGCCCTGCGATGGCGCCACCACGTCTTCGTTGATCACGCGGAGCGAGCGAAATTGGACGTGTTCCGGATCGTAATACTGATCGAAAGAAAATGTGAAACGCGAATCGAGCCACGAAATTTTGTTGTGGCCGCGCTCTTCACTTGGACGAATTTGAATCATGGCCTGCCTCCTTGCATTGCCTTTTTTCGTTCCTGGCACAATTCTTCGCCGCCCAGCCCCAGCTTGCGGCACAGCGCGCGCAGCGTCTCCTGCTCCGCGGACGAAAGCACGCGCATTTCTCGCGTTACGGCCACCGCGTGCGCCGGAAAGACGCGCGCGATCAGCCGCCGCCCGGTCGGAGTGAGATGAATCATGAACATGCGGCGGTCTTGCTTGTGCCGCTCGCGCCGCACCCAACCGCGCTTTTCCAGATTGTCGAGTACCAGCGTGGTGTTGCCGCCGCTGCGCAGCAGTTTTTCGCCCAGCGTTTTCTGGCACATCGGCCCCAGGTGATGCAGCGCTTCGAGCACCGCGAACTGGCCCATGGTCAGGCCGGACGACTCCAGCTGTTCGCTCAGGTGCGCGACCACCGCATCCGAGGCGCGAATCAGGTTGATGAAAACATTGAGCGCGCGTTCCGCTTCGGGCGTGCCTTTGTAGTGGGTCGGCATATTCGTTTAAGCTCAAATCATTGAAGCTCAAACGATCGGATGCCGCGCCGCCCGAAAGGATTCACGCCGCACCTGTTTGGGGTAGCTTCAGGGCTTCTGGGTGGGCCGCAGCAGGATTTCGCTGATGAAGCTCTGCGGAGCCTGCGTCACCAGAGTCTCCACCGCGTGGGCTATGTCGTCTGGTTGCAGCATCTTGCAAGGGTCTTTGCCGGAGTGTGGCGAGAACTCGGTAGCTACCGTGCCCGGGCAAATGGCCGCCACGCGGATGCCGTGGCCGCGCAGGTCTTCGGCCAGGCACTGCGTGAAGCCCAGCAACCCCCACTTCGAGGCGCAGTAAACGGCGCCCCCGGCAAACGCTGACTTGCCGGAGAGCGACGCGATGTTAATGATGTGCCCGGAACGTCGCGCGATCATTCCCGGCGCCACTGCTTTGCTTACCAGGAACACGGACTTCAAATTGGTGTCTAACACGGAGTCCCAGACGCTTTCGCTGGCGTCGGCGATCGAGCCGAAATATCCGATCCCGGCGTTGTTAACTAGAATTTCGATTGGGCCGAGCGAGTTTTCGGTGGATCGCACCAGCGCGGCGACCTCCGTCTCGCTGGTGACGTCCGCGCGAATGTCAATTGCGGGCGCGCCCGCCGCTGAAATTTCCGCCGCGGCCACCCGCAGACGCGCCCCATCGCGCGCGCAAATGGCTACCGAAGCTCCCAGTGCGCTCAATCGCGCGGCGATTGCCAGTCCGATGCCACGGCTGCCGCCGGTGACCAGCGCAACCTTGCCGCTGAGAATTTTCTGGGTCGGAGAAACGAATGAAATGGGCGGCACGATCGCTCCAAGGAACGCAACGTTCGCAGGCGATTCACCATCTTATCACTTGTGCGGTGGCGTCGCGGGGTGCGCGCATGCGATGATGATCCAAGCGATTGCAGGAATTCGCCTTGCGTGCACCGGAGGCTTTCCCTATAATTCCGACTTCGTTTTTACGGACGCCCCTCAAATCCCGCTGAGGGCAGCGATTCCGAGTTCGACCGCGTGTCCAAGTTAAAATTGGCCAGGAGGCAGGGAAGTGATCATTCGAAATTCATTCGCGGTGAAGGGAATTCTAGCGGTGGCGTTGGTCATGTTTGCCGCGCCCGCCCGGCCGGCGGCGGCCCAGGCGGCGCAGGAGCAGTCGCAGGCCAAGACGTCGTACACCATTCCTGAATACAACGCGTTTCAGGCGGCGCGTGCGGAAAAGGACGCGTCGGCCCGCATCAAGCTGCTCGACGATTTCGTTTCCAAATTTCCGAATTCCACCCTCCTCCCCTACGTCTACGAGCTTTACTATCCCACCTACAACGAACTCAAGGACTATCCCCACGCCATCGAATACGCGGACAAGGTGATCGCGCTCGGCGACAAAGTAGATGCCGGCGCTCGCTTGCAGGCTATTCAGGTTCGCTGCCAGGTGTTCCCCGCCGCGTTCAATGCCAAGGCTGCCGACGCGCACGATCAGTTAGTGAAAGAGCGCGATGCCGCCAAGCAGGGCGCGCAGTTGCTGGAAACCTATCCAAAGCCCGCGAACCTCAGCGACGAACAATTCGCCCAGCAGAAAAAACCCGGACTCGCGTTTTTCTATAGCTCGGCGGGATTTGCGGATCTGCAATTGAAGGACTACCCGGCGGCGATCGCATCATTCAAATCCGCGCTGACTAATAATCCGACTGACGCAGTGAGTTGGTATCGTTTGGGACTTTGCTAT
>JBAVQT010000395.1:0-11188 GCA_049694295.1 Candidatus Acidiferrales bacterium | reverse complement strand
GCGAAAGAGCGGACGCGCACAGATATAAAGAGCCGCCATCAGCGCCGCGCGCAAGATCGGGGTGCGATCCTCAACCAACCCGACATAACAGGCCAGCGCCGCAAGCGTGACCAAGCTGGTCGCGCTCACGGAAAATCGCAACTTGCGGCAAATCCAGAAAAGAAATACCGCCAGAGCGCCCACGTGCAGACCGGCCACCACGAGAACGTGATACGCGGAGGTTTTCTGAAATTCCAGCACCACCTGTGAGTCGACGAAATTGCGGTCGCCCAGCAACATCGCTCGCAGCACGGCCGCGCGTTCCGGATGGTCCGCAAAAAGCGTGTCGATACGGGCGAGTAAAACGCCGCGAGCACGAGCCAGCCGCTGCGCCAGCGCCGGCTCGGGATGATCGACCACTTGCATCAGGTCGGCGCTGCGCAGGGTGCCCAGCAAATCGATCCGCTGATGCGCCAGATAGCCGCGCACGTCGAACGCCCCGGGATCGAGGTAATCTCGAGGCGGCCGCGCGCGGGCCAGCGCTTCCACGCGGTCGCCGGCGCGCAGGTTCATCAGCGTTTCGAGCGCTGCCGGATCTGAACGCGAGTCGCGATACAGGTTCACGCGCAGTCCCCCGCTGATGGGCTGGGCCTGGCCCGCCACTTCCACTTGTTCGAGATCGATCGTGAAGCGCGTGCCCCAGGGCAGCGCCGAAGGATTTTCGCGCAGCCGTCCGCGCCAGCGCAGCGCTTCGCTGGTGTCGAGCGTGCCCGCGGCGATCAGGCGCGTTACGTGATCGGCCGGCAGGGAATTGCGTTCGATGCCGATCGCCAATCCTCCCAGCGCAAACCACACTACGAGGACGGCCGCCCAAGCCGCAGCAGTTCGACGCCCCCAGAGGAAAACTCCGGCGAGAGCCATCGCAGCCACGGCCACGGCCGTTAGCATCGGAGGCAGCCACGCGCCGAGGCTCGGCGATCGCGAGAGTCCGACGAGGGCGATGCCCCCCGCAAAGGCGGCTGCGATCCAGAGCGTCGGCAACTTCATGCGCGTCTCCGCAAACGCACCACGCTCTCCATGTGAAAAGTTTGAGGGAAAAGATCGAAAAGATGCAGGTCCGAGAGTTCGTATCCGGCCGCGATCAGCACTGCGAGATCGCGAGCCAGCGTGGGCGGCTCGCATGAGACGTAGACGATCTCGGCTGGCGCGATTCTGCCGAGGCGCGTCAGAGCGCCCTGGTCCATGCCGTCCCGCGGCGGGTCTATCACCACGAGATCGGGCTTCTCTTTGTAGCGTTCGAGAAATCGCTCGACGTCGGAGGTACGCGCTTCGATCGGTCCCGCACCGCGCGCATTGGTCTCGAGGTCGCGCCCTGCCGCGGGGTTCGACTCGACGGCCACCACGCGCCCGAATTTTCGCGAGAGCGGCACGGCGAAGAGTCCCACGCCCGCGTACAAATCCAGCGCCAGACGGCCCTGCGCATTTGCAATCACTTCCTTGGCCAGTTCGCCGGCGAGAAAACGATTCACCTGGAAAAATGAATAATGCCCGACACGAAACTTTTCGCCGGCTGCCTCGCATTCGACCCATCCCGGACCGAAAAGTTCCATGCGGTCCCGGCCCGGATCGTGGAAGACCACGCTGGCGGCACCCGGCACCATCGAGCGAATCTTCTCGGCCAGTTCCGCCGCTCGAGCGGGATAGCCGGCAAACGTGGCGGTCAGCAGCAGCCCAGCATCCTCGCCTTCGGCCGACTCGGCGGAAAAGGCTTCGACTTCGCGAAGTTGGACGGGCAACTCGCCGGCTCCGGCGCCCTTGCGCAGCGCCTGTAGAGCGCGCTGCAAGCCCGGCGAAAGAATTGCGCACTCGGTGACGGCGCAAAGCGCCGTAGAGTTCGCACGAAAATATCCGATGCCCACCGGCGCGGCGCTCTTTTTATCGCCATCGCGTTCGCCGAGCGGCCGCACTTTCCATTGTGCGCGATTGCGGTAGCCCCACGGCGGCGAGCCGTGAGCCACGATGGGTCCGGTCCATTCCACGCGCCCGATGCGCCGCAGAGTTTCGCGCAAAATGTCCGATTTGTATTCGAGCTGCCGTTCGTACGGAATCTGCTGGTAATGGCAGCCGCCGCAATCGCCAAAATGCGGACAGGGAGGCGCAACACGCTCGGGGGAAGCCTGGACGACGCGATCGAGCTGTGCGCGAACGAATTTCTTTTTCGTCTCGATGGCAGTCGCTTCGACCCGCTCGGCAGGCAGCACGAACGGCACGAAAACCGCGGCCCCTTCGTGGTGCGCTAGCCCGTCACCGCCGTAAATCAATTTTTCGATCGTGATATCCATCGTCACCCAGGCCTACGTGAGATAAAAAAGGCTCAGCCGCGGCACACTGAAATATTCAAAGAGCCGCTTCTGCAAATACCGGCGCTCGAGTTGCCCCAGTTGTTCCGCCGTCATCTTACGCCGGTAGGGAGCGAGCGAGCGGTCCAGTTCGCGCCGGATTGCCAGCATGGCTTCTTCATCAGCATCAGCGGCGAGCGCGGCGGCGAGCTTTTCCTCGAGCACGGTCATACGGCGCTCGAGATCTTCCAGATCGAGCGGGCCGGGCGCATCTGCCAGCGCGACTGCTTCATCGAGGCGCTCGGCCGTGGCCGTGAGGCGCGCAGCGAGGCCATCGTGTTTAGCATGGAGTTTTTCGGCCGCCGCACGAAGGCGTCCGCCATTGCGCTCGAGATATTTCCGAAGTTCGTCGCGCGAGAAGGGTTCACTTGGCACGCGCGCGGATTTTATTTCCGGGCCCGTGCCGGCGGCGGCTTCCTGCGCTTCCGATGCAGCGTCGAGGACCGCATCCACGCAGTACGCCAGACTCTTGAGTTGGCGGCCGCCTGCAGCGCGGCGCGAACGCGACCAGCTTTCAAAAGCGCGGTCGATTCCTTTCAGAACGGCTTCGACGGGAACGCCCGCTTTCTGCCAGGTTTCGACAATGGCCCAATCGAGCGGCGAGACGAGCAGGTGCGCGCCGCGCTTGCGCCAAAAATATTCCTCGATTTCCGTAAAGTAGTTGAAGTAGTTGAAGGTTTCCATGGAGTTGTCGAAACGGCAGTTCGGAATCGCGAGCGCCTGCTGCCGGGCTAGCTCTTGGCACGAGGCGGCGCCGCACTTTTTTTCGGCGCGCCGCCGCTTTCAGCCGCTACCGGCTGATTGCGTTCCCAAATGATTCGCAGGCCTTCGAGCGTGAGGAATTCGTCCACGGTGTCGATGTGCCGCGAAGCCCCGCCGATCAGCACGGCCTGCCCGCCGGTGGCGATGACGCGCGTCTTTGCGCCCATCACGGCTTTCATGCGTTCGAGAATTCCGTCCACCATGTCGGTGTAGCCGTAGAAAAGTCCCGACTGCATCGAGGCCGCAGTGTTGGTGCCGATCACTTTCCCTGGGTCCTTGATTTCGACGCGGAACAGGCGCGCGGCGCGCGCGAAGAGGGCGTCGGCGGAAATTCCGATTCCTGGCGCGAGAACGCCGCCGAGATATTCGCCTTTCGGAGAGACGGCATCGAAATTGATGGCCGTGCCGAAATCCACGATGATGCAGGGCGCCCCGTATTTTTCGAGCGCGGCGACGCTATTGACAATGCGATCCGCGCCTACTTCCTGCGGATTGTCGTAGTGCACTGGCATGCCGGTCTTGATTCCCGGCTCGACAAACAGCGGCTTGGTATCAAAGTATCGCTGGGCCATCCCCGCGAGAGTGGTGTTGAGCGGCGGCACTACGGAACTGATGATTACGCCGTTGATCTCGCGGCGCTCCAAGCCGGCCAGAGTGAAAAGATCGCGCGTGAGGATGCCGTACTCGTCAATGGTTTGATCGCGCGCGGTGGTCAAGCGCCAGTTGGCGATCAATTCCTTGCCGCGAAAAACGCCTACTACCGTGTTGGTGTTGCCCACATCCAGCGTCAGCAGCATCAATCCGCCTCCGCAACGTCGCCCGAAAGCACCGCTTCAATGCCGCGGCCGTCATCGCGCGCCACGCGCAGCACGCCGCTGGGCTCGAGCCCCGCCGTGGTGCCGGTAAAAGTTTCGGTGAAGGTAGCGATCCGCACGCGCTTGCCCTGAAAGTAGCTGGAGACTTCGGCAAAGCGCCGCAGGATCGGTTCAGCGCCCTGAGCGATAAATTGATTGTAGTAGCGGTCGAGATGGCGTAGCAACCGCACCAGCACTTCGAGGCGTGAGTGCGATTTGCCGGACTCCATGCGCAGAGAGGTTGCAGTGTCGGCGATTTCCGGCGGCAACTTGGTCTGATTGACGTTCATGCCGATGCCGATCACCGCATAGTGCAGGCGGTCCGGCTCGGCGTGCATTTCCGTGAGAATCCCGGCAAATTTTCGTCCGCGCACGAGAATGTCATTGGGCCAGCGGATGTCGGGCACGGCGTCAAGCTCTTCGGCCGCGGCATCGCGCGCGGCGAGGCCGGCGACCAAAGTGAGCAGCGGGGCGTAGGCGGGCGGAATCTGCGGGCGCACCAGCACCGTGCAATGAATGCCCGCGGATTTCTCAGAGACCCATTTTCGGCCGGCGCGTCCGCGTCCGGCGGTCTGCTCCTCAGCGAGCACCACGGCGCCGTGCGGCTCGCCCTGTTCGCCGAGATTCATCGCCACGCTGTTGGTTGAGTCGGTTTTGAAGAAGTGATAGATGCGCCGGGCAAAGGGCGTGCCGTAAAGGCGGTGGCTGATGAGCTGCGGGGCCAGGATATCCGGCATCCGCTCGACGTGATAGCCGGTGCGGGGGTGCCCCTTGACGCGCATGCCCAGCTCGCGCAGGCGCTCGATCCATTGCCACACCTGCTGGCGCGTGACGCCGATTTCCTTGGCGATCTTGGCGCCGCTGATGACGATGGTCGAATTTTCGGCGAGCAGGGTCAGCAGGGCGTCAATTCGCCGGTCGGTAATGCCGGGCAGCGTAGCCATGCGCTTGGTCGCCATAGGGGAAACGAAAAGGATACTCGACCCACGGCGCGGCTACAAGGAGAGGCGAGATACGCGCGATTAAGCTGGTTTGGTCGAGCGCGGTCTACGCGAGTTGCTTGAGGCGCTCCTGCAGTTTTTGGTGTTCGACGGTGCGCTCGGCGAGGGTAGCCTTGAGCGCGTCGATGATGTTCGCGGGAGCTTTGCTCAGGAATGTTTCGTCGGCGAGGCGCGCCCGCTTGGTTTCTATATCTTTCGCAAGATGCGCGATTTCCTTATTGAGCTTGGCGCTTTCCGCACCTTTGTCCACGGCGTCGCCGTAGGCGATGCGCAGATCGAATTGCGATGTGGAGCGCACAGCGCCGCCCGAGGATTCGAGGCGCCCGGACGAGATTTCGATGCTCGCGAGCGAAGCGAGGCGGAGAAGGGGGTCGAGATTGCTTTCGACCAACGCCCTGACAGCCGGATCGGTGGTAGAGAACTGCGCAGCGACCTTGCGCTTGGGGTCGAGTTTGATTTCGGCGCGGATGTTGCGCGCGGCGATGATGATCTCCTGCAGCGTGGACATTTCCTTTGCGGCGCGGCCGCTGACCCAGTCGGCCCGAGCCTCCGGAAAGTTGGCGAGCGCGATCGACCGCGCATCGGCTGGCTGAGGCAGTTTGTGCCAAAGCTCTTCGGTCAAGAACGGCATGATGGGATGGAGAAGGCGTAGCGCGGCGTCGAACGCGGCGAAAATATTGCGCCACGCCGGGAGCGCCACGGCGCGGTCGGCTGAAGCGATTTGCGGCTTCACCCACTCGATGTACCAATCGCAGAAATCGCCCCAGAAGAAATGGTAGATCGCTTGCGCGGCTTCGTGAAATCGAAAGCCGTCTAACGCGTCGCCAGCCTGCGCGGAGACGGCCGCGAGGCGCGAAAAAATCCAGCGATGAGCCAGCGCACCTTCGCCGGGAACTTCATAGGGAGCCTTGGCGCGAATTTCGGGAGCGGCGAGATCTTCGAGGGTGATCCCCTGCGCTTCGACCTTTTCGAGATTCAAGAATAGGAATCGCGCGGCATTCCAGATTTTGTTGGCGAAATTGCGCGCCGCGACGATGCGATCTTCGTTGAACGCGATGTCCGTGCCTGGCGCGGCCATGCTGGCGAGCATGTAGCGCAGCGCGTCGGTGCCGTATTGCTGGGTCAATTGCAGAGGGTCAACTCCGGTGCCCTTGGTTTTGGACATCTTGGCGCCTTCTGCGGTGCGCACCAGAGAATGGAGGTAGAGGCGGCGGAAGGGAATGCAGTCTTTGACATCGGCGCCGGTGGTGAGATGAAGGCCCATCATGATCATGCGCGCGTCCCAGAAAAAAAGAATGACATAGCCGCTGATCAGCAGGCTATTGAGATAGTAGGCGCGCAGATCGGCGGTGTCGTCGGGCCAGCCCAGCGTGGAAAAGGGCCAGAGGCCGGAGCTGAACCAGGTGTCGAGCACGTCTTTATCCTGCACCAGACGCGCGCCGCCGCATTTGGGGCACTTCGCAGGCACGCTGGCCGCGCGGGCGTGTCCGTCAACGATCTCCACGCGCGAATCCGCCGCCGGAACCATTTCCTTGCAGTCCGCACAATGCCAGATGGGAATGCGATGGCCCCACCACAGCTGGCGCGAGATGCACCAGTCGCGAATGTTATCGAGCCAGTTGAGGAGGATGGTGCGCTGATTTTCGGGCACCACTTCGATCAGCTCGCCGGTGACCGATTTTTTTGCTTCTGCGGCGAGCGGCTTCATCTTGCAGAACCACTGGGTGGAGAGGCGCGGCTCGACGATGGACTTGCAGCGGTCACACGTGCCGACTGCGTGCATATGATCTTTTACGCCTTCGAGCAGTCCCAACTCGCGGAGATCTTCGACGATGCGCGCCCGTGCGACGAAACGCTCGAGACCGGCGTAGTTGCCGCCCGCCTCATTGATGTGCGCGTCGTCGGTCATGACGTCAATTTCTTCCAGGTGGTGACGTTTGCCGACTTCGAAATCGTTGGGATCGTGTGCCGGAGTGATCTTGACGACGCCGGTGCCGAATTCGCGGTCCACATAGGCGTCCGCAATAATCGGAATTTCACGGTTTAGCAGCGGCAGCAAAACTTTTTTGCCCACGAGATGGGAGTAGCGCTGGTCTTCGGGATGGACGGCCACGGCGGTGTCGCCGAGCATGGTTTCCGGGCGCGTGGTGGCGACGGATAGATATTCGTTTGCCGCGCCGCCCGCGACCGGATAACGAATGGTCCAGATTTCGCCGGTGCGCTCGTGGTGAACTACCTCGAGATCGCTGATGGCCGTGAGGCAGCGCGGGCACCAATTGACCATGTAACGCCCGCGATAGATGAGGCCTTCGCGATAGAGCCGCAGAAAGGCTTCGAGCACGGCGCGGTACAGGGCGGGTTCGAGCGTGAAGCGCTCGCGCGTCCAGTCGCACGAAGCGCCCAGGCGAATCATCTGCTGCTTGATCACGCCCCCGCTTTCGACTTTCCATTTCCAGACGCGCCGCTCGAACTCTTCGCGGCCCAGGTCCTGTCGCTTGAGCCCTTCCCTGGCGAGCATGCGCTCGACGACGAACTGCGTGGCGATGCCGGCGTGGTCCATGCCGGGCAGCCAGAGCGTGCGATCGCCGCGCATGCGATGCCAGCGGACCAGCATGTCGATCTGGGTGTGCTCGAGCATGTGGCCGATGTGGATCGAGCCGGTCACGTTGGGCGGGGGCAGAGCGATGGAGAAGACGCGCCCGGAATCGCCGCGCGAAGATTCGGCGCGAAATAACTGGTCTTCGAACCAGGCGGCGGCCCAGCGCTGCTCGATCTCTTGTGGTTCATACGCTTTGGGAATTTCTCGCGACATGGACCCGGCACACCTCGAGTGCGCGGTGAAAGTGAAACATTCAATATACGGGGCGCGTGCAGGGGGCGTCAATCGGCTCGGTGCGTCGAAATTTTGAATGAGAGATTTGAGAATTCAGAGGTGGCCGCGGAGTGCTGGTCGAGTTGCGCTCCAGGGCCCGAACGGCGCAAGGGGCAGCGCCAGAGAGCGCGCCGAATGGCGGAGCGGTTTGAGGAGAGGAATGAGAGCGGAACGGGTGACGCAGGAGATTAGGAGCAGAAAGCAACCAAACTACGGACCGCCGGAGCTAGCGCTCTTTTTTCTCGAGCTCCTGCTGCAGCAACTGCTCGACGATCGGCTTCAGCAATCCCTGGGTGAGCATTTCCTGGAGCTGCGGACCAAGCCTTTCCAGCACGCGCTCGACGGCGGCGTCCACGGCCCCGGAATCAGCGTGCTTGCCGTTGGACGAAATTTCTGCGAGCGACGGCATCAGGAAAGGTATGCCCGCCAGCGCTTCGCGGTTTTCGGGCGGCACGGTGGGAATCCGCTCGCTCGGCTCGTCCAGTCCGGAAGAGAAAATTGAAGAATCCTCTTCGCTGGCAATCGCGTAGGAGGCGGGTTCCGGCGTGGGTTCGGACACAATCTCTGACGCTGCCGGAGGAACCGGACCGGCGCCGCTGCCATGCTCGAAATAATCCGTAGGAACGGTGGCGGTTTCTTCGGCGAAGAAGGCTGACGTTTCTTCCCTGGCACCCTCGCTGGTTGCGGATGCCTGCAGCTCCTGGTCGGCTTCTTCGGCGGCGAAAGGCGCGCTGTGCTGATGACTTTCGGATGACTGGGCATCTTGGCCTTGGTCCTCCGTGACGGCGTGGGCGTCGTAGTCGCTCGATCCGAAATGATAGGAGCTGGCGCCGCGGGAAGAGTCGTCGCCGAAGGAACGGTTTTCGGTTTGCGGCGTGACGATCGGCTCGCGCTCATCGCGCGCGAGCGGCTCGGCGGCTGCGGGCGCGTGATACGCGGGAATTTCTTCGGCGGCGGTGGGATTTTTCGATTCGACCAAGGCTTCGGCATGCGCATCTTCACGCGATTCGCTTTGCACCGCAGGCGATTCTGGCGCGGCTGACGCTGCGGGAGCTTCGGCGTGCGATTGCTCGATGGCCGCGGATGCAGCGGATTCCTGCTTGGGGGCCAGCGACTGGAGCCACGAGCCCGAGCGATATTCCGACGACGGCTCGGGCGCCATCATATCCATCCAGTGGGAGATGCGCGCGGGCGCGGCGTCCTGCGGAGCAGCTTCGATATTCGATTGAGCTGGCGCTTCGGGCGCAGGCGCCGTTGCCGATCCAGAAATGCTCTCGCCGCGCGATTCAGCCGGTTGCTCGGCGGTTGCCGTGGGCGCGAGCGCTTCCGTCTGCAGGTTTTCGGCTGCCAATGGTTGGCTCCCACGAACCTGGGCGGGCACTTCCTCAATCTTCTCGATGCCATAGTCCGTGCTCGGCACCTTGGCGACATCCACTTCGTCCGTCGATTCGGGCGGGCGGACGCGTTTGGGCGGCACATCTTTTTCGGAGGGGAAGGTGATCGCGCCGAAATCAGGCTCGCTGCTGAAGGCGGGTTGCGCAGCCACGTCGGCGGGGATCTCGAGATCCAGGCCGGAGCGCCATCTATCGCGGCGGGTCGCGGAGGGATCGAACCCCTCTTCGTCTTCGTCGTCCTTCACGGCGGCAGGCTTCGCCGCTGCGGGTTTGGCGGCCTTCGGAGCTTTAGCCTCGCGCGATTTCTTTTCCGTTTCTTCCGGGTCATCTTCGTCATCAGCGGCTCGGACACCTTTGCCGAATCCGTAAATTTGGGCGGCCTCTTCAGCGGTAGGCTCCGGGAACTCCGGCAGCGGGGCAGGTTCCTTTTTCGTCGCGATCTCCAGCACCTGCGGCAGAGGCTCTTCCTTGGGGGTTTCCTTGGCTTTGGCGAGCTCGGCGGCCACGCGCGGATTTTTCTCCAGCGCCGACATCACCATGGCGATCAGCGGATCGGGGGGAACGAAAGGCTTTTTCAGGACGCCGTCTGCGCCCACGCGCCGCGCCTCTTTTTCATCCAGGGGATCGAACGCGCCCACCAGCAGGATCACCGGAATGTGCGCGAAGCGCGTATCCTTCTTCACGAATTCGCAGACTTCGTAACCGTTGCGAACGGGCATAAAGACATCGGCCAGAACGAGGTCGGGATTCACATCCGGCAGCTTGCGCACGGCGGTCTCGCCATTGCCTACTGCCACCACCTGGATCCCGCGCTCTTCAAAGGCGAGCGACACCATCTTTTGTATGTTCGTGTTGTCGTCGGCGACTAGGATCTTGGGCACTGGATTCCCCTGGCATGAAGCGCACAACTGGCGCATCTGCCCCTTTCGCAAATACCATTGCAGCACCGCCAAACGCAGGCGTCAACAAACTCGAGGTACAGGAGTGCCGGAGTTGTTAGCTAGGGGTAAACAGGGAGGTTATTAGGGTGCTATGGGGCGCTACCAGGGAACGAGCTTGCGCAAACCCTTTTTCTTCTTGCTCGTAGACTCGTCCTTGGGATCGTCGGCCGGCGCAGTTGCCGAGCCAGGCGCTACAGCTCCGGATGTGGAAGACGTTTGAGGAGCAGGCGAGCTGGCGTTCGAGCCATCGGCTGCGGGCGCAGCGCCCTGAGCCGGGGCGTTTCCATTTGGCGCATCCGCGGCGGGCGGGTTGCCGGCTGGAGCGCTTGTTCCCGCTCCGTCTGAACCGGCCGGAGTGGGAGTGATTACTTCCGGCGTCAAAGTTTGCACGCCGGGCGCGTTCGAATTGTTTGCCGGAGGCTCGGCTGTACCTTGTGCCGTGCTGTCGGACGTGGGAGCTTCGATGATTGTGGCGCCTACGGTAGCACCGGAGTCGCTGCCGGTAATCGGCGCTCCGCTGTCGGGGGAAGTCTCGAATTGGGTGGTCGGAGCGTCGGAGGCATCCGGCGCGGCGCTGGGATCAGCGGCAGGCTTCACACCGAATGTGGGACCCTGCGCGCCGGATTTCAGGACGTCGGTGGCGGATATTGTGTCGGTGGGCGGATTCAAATTTGGATCGCCGGAGTGCGCAGCCAGAGTGAGGTCGGGCCTGGAGCTCACGAGCGTCAACGGTGTCTTCAGGGATAAAACGGATTGATGATGCGTCCTGGCGTACTGCTGATTCTTGGTCATGCGCGCGAGCGCCCCGGGATCGGCGGGAGGCACGGCCATACTCATGGCCGTCAAGCGGGCCTTGGCATCGCCGGCGTGCGGCGAGAGCGGATAGTTTTGCAGTATGCGGTCGTAGCACTTGGCGGCGAGATCGGCCCAGTGATTCTTATCGTCTTCGTTCTTGGAGGCGTTTTTTGCGCGCTGGTATATATCGC
>JBAVQT010000394.1:0-7260 GCA_049694295.1 Candidatus Acidiferrales bacterium | reverse complement strand
GAGAACGGCCAATGAGAAAAAGGCGAAAAAACGGGACAAGAAGGCGCAACGGGGAAGGCTATTCGCGGCTTGCGGGGCCGCTGAGCCGTACGAGCGGACCGGAGACCGGTGCGGAGCCGCCGGCAATGGTCTGGGGAGCACGCCAGTAATCCACCACGGAAATCTGGTGGACGCAGGAGACCGTGCAATTGGGAGCGCAATTTTTCTTGGTGAGAAATTCGCGCTGGCGCTGCTCGAAGGTGTAATCCGCGAGCGGGACGCCGGTATAGCCGCGCTGCTGCGAACAGTAATGCACCAGGCCGTCTTCGCAGATGTAGAGATAGCGCGATCCGGCGCGACAGCGCCAATTATTGGCGCGGCCCGCGGCAATATTGTGCTGAAACTGGTTGACGCGCGTGAAAGAAGATTTGCCCAGGCCCATGATCTCTTCGAAGATTTTCTGCTCGCGGGGGCCGAGAGGCTGGAGCTGGCCGTGGCCGTCGTGAATGATGCCGACGGTGGAGGTGAAGCCGAGTTCGATGGCGCGATGAGCGACCGCGAGCGCGTCCTCGGGATGGTGGATTCCGCTTCCGAGAACGGAATTGATATTGACGTGAAATTCGGCGTGCTCGGCAAGGAGCTGGAGCTTCTGGTCGAGAACCTTGAGGCTTTTCTTCGAGACTTCGTCGGGCTTGGCGTTATCAATACTAATCTGCAAATATTCCAGGCCAGCGCGATTGAGGCGCTCGATGCGGTCGGCCACCAGCAGATAGCCGTTGGTGATCATGCCGGCCATGATTCCGTTGTGGCGGATGCGGGCGATGATCGCGTCGAGGTCGGGATGAAGGAGCGGCTCGCCGCCGCTGATGGTAATGACGGCGGTACCCATGGCCCCAAGACGGTCAATACGGCGAAACATTTCCTCGGTGGGAACGGGATTCGAGAAGTCGTCGTATTCGTTGCAATAGGTGCAGGCCAGATTGCAGCGGCGCGTGGGGATGATATGGACCAGCAAGGGATGGCGGGTGGAAAGCACGCCTTTCGCGAGGAAACGAATCTCGCGCAGCTTGCGGTGCGCGGCACGGAGCGCCTTGCGGATTTTCTTTCGCGCGGTCACGGAATTTGTGCGAGGGGGGCAGCCGCATAACACCTCGCGGCCACATCTCGCATAATTCAATTATGCCACAGGATGGCTGGGTTACTGGCGTCGAGCCGGGCGATTGCGCATCAACTGAAGCCCGAGTTGACGTGGACGCTCGCCGACGAGGATGGGCGGACGCTAATCGGACCAGGGCCGAGGGGCGCGGTCCCAGCGATGGCTGCGGAGCTGGAGAAGCAGCGAGGTATCGAGCGGGACCGCGGAGCCGACAGCGATATTTTCGTTTACGTGTGCATGGCGCCGCATGCCAATGATTTGAGTGCTGACTGCGGGATGCGAGAGCACAAAGCGGAGCGACATTTCAGCCAGTGTCATATCGGGCGGCACGATCTTTTTCAACTCGTCCACGCGATCGAGCGTTTTCGTAAGGTTTTCGGGGCCGAAGTAGCGCGAACGCCAGTCATCTGGCGGGAATTTCGTCTGGCGCGTCATTTTTCCGCCCAGGCTGCCTTCATCGAGCGGGACGCGTGCGATCACGCCGATGTTGAGCTCCTGACAGAGGGGGAAGAGTTTGTCCTCGGGGGCCTGGTCGAAAATGTTGTAGATGACCTGCACGGCGTCCACGAGGCCGGTGCGCATGGCTTCCATTCCGTTTTCCGGTTCCCAGCGATTGAGGCTCAGGCCGAAGAATTTGATCCAGCTGTCGGCTTTGAGTTTTTCGACGGTCTCGCGAAATTCAGCTTCTTTGGTCCAGGAATCGTCCCAAACGTGAAATTGCAAGACGTCAATCGAATCGACGCGCAGCTTTTCGCGGATCAGGCGCGCGTATTCGAAGACGTGCTTGGCGGGAAAAACGTCGCGATACTTGAACTCGCGCCGTGCCGGCCACTGGAGATTCATCGGCGGAATTTTCGAGGCGGCGTAAAGCCGTTTGCCGCGGTTGCGGGCCATGGCATCGCCGAGAAGGCCGTCGCTCTTGCCATCGCCGTAAGCCCAGGCGGTATCGAAAAAATTGCACCCGAGGTCGACGGAGAGTTGCAGCGCGGCCACGGATTCGCTGTCGTCGGAATCGGTCCAGCCGCTCATGCCCCAGAGGCCGTAACCAATTTCACTGACTTCGAAGCCGGTGCGTCCGAGTGTTCTGAATTTCATAAGCCCTCCGCGGGAATCTGCCGCATCTTTTATACATCATCGACGGGAATGCCAGGAAGCTGCGTGGCAATATGCCACGAAGCGCGAGGCGATGGAATCTCAGCGAAGCAGGTCTTCGAGCTGGACGCGCGCATCGGTCTTGGCGTCGCGATATTTGACGATTACCGGAGTATAGAGCGAAAGCTGCCATCCCTTGCCGCGGCCTTGCGAGATAGGGCGCGATCCCGCTACGACCACCGCGTTTTCAGGAATCACCAGGGGCTCGCCGTCACGCGCGGCGTGGATTTCGCTGGTCACGATGTCGTAAACGGGCGTCGAGCGATTCAGAATCGTGCCGCTGCCAAGCACGGCGCGGCGCTTCACGATGGTGCCTTCGTACACGCCGGAATTTCCGCCGATCAGGACTTCGTCTTCAATGATTACGGGCATTTCGCCGATTGGCTCGAGCACACCGCCGATTTGCGCGGCCGCGGAGATGTGGCACTTTTGTCCGACTTGCGCGCAACTGCCGATGAGCGCGTGGGAATCCACCATGGTTCCGTCGCCAACGTGGGCGCCCACGTTGATGAACATCGGCGGCATACAGGTGACGCCGCGGCCGACAAAACAACCGTCGCGAATGCTCGACCCTCCCGGCACGACGCGGACGCCGGACGCCGCGGTGAACCGCTTCAGCGGGTAGGTAGACTTGTCGAAGAATGGCAGGCCGCCAGGATCGAGAGACATGTCCACGATTTGGCCCATGCGAAATCCGGCGAGGATTCCTTTTTTCACCCACAGATTCACGCGCCAACCCACGGGCGAATTCGCGTCCGGCTCGGCGGCGCGCGCCTGGCCGGAATTCAGCGCGGCTTTGAATGACTCGAAAACGCTGGCGTCTTCGGCCGAGTAGGTTTCCGGCGCGAGGTCAAAGAGCGCTTCAATCTTTTCCTGCAGCGACGGCATGCGGAATCATCTCCAGAGATTCGAGGACACGGCGGATCTTTTCCAGATGTTCCTGTTTTGGTGGCACCAATGGCAGGCGCCAGACAGGATCGAGCAAACCCATGATCGCCATCGCCGCCTTCACGGGAATGGGATTCGACTCGACAAAATTAATTTCCATCAGCGGAAGATATTTGTAATGAAGCTGCCGGGCGGCCGTGAAATCGCCGCGCAGCGCGAGTTGCGTGAGGCGAACCATTGCACCGGGAATTTCGTTGGAGATCACCGAGATGACACCGCGGCCGCCGAGCGAAATCAGCGGCAGAGCCAGTGAATCATCGCCCGAGAGCACCGCGAAACGCTCCGGCACGCAGCCGAGAATGGCGCCCATCTGCGCGATGCTTCCCGAGGCTTCCTTAATTCCGGCGATGTTTTCGATTTCGGCGAGACGGCGGACCGTGGCGGGCTCGATGTTGACCCCGGTGCGCCCGGCGACGCTGTAGAGCACGATGGGAAGCGACGTGGCCGCGGCGATGGCTTTGAAATGCTGATAGAGGCCCTCTTGCGTGGGCTTGTTGTAATAGGGAGTGACGGACAAAATGCCATCCACGCCTTTAGTTTCGAGTTCGCGCGCCATCTCGATCACTTCAACGGTGTTGTAGCCGCCTGCGCCAGCGAGCACGGGAACAATGCCGCGCGCTTCTTCGACCGCGATTTCGATCACGCGCAGGCGCTCCCGTGGCGTCAGCGTGGGAGCTTCGCCCGTGGTGCCGCAGGGAACGAGGAAATCGACGCCGGCATCAATTTGGCGGCGAATCAGCCAGCGCAACGCGGTTTCATCGAGCGAAAGATCGTGACGAAAGGGAGTGACGACGGCGGTCCCGCATCCGGTAAATTGCATGGGCTTCTCCTTCTTCTTTCTTATTTTCCGCAGGCGCCGAGGCGTCTGCAGAAATCCAGCTCTTCAGTTGCCGAGTTCGTGAACGATTTCCCGGAATTCTCTAACGCCTTGCTTGCCGATCACCCATCTGGCCGAACGCAGTGCGCCGCGCACAAATCCCTCGCGGCTGCGAGCGGAGTGGCGAAGCGTGATGGTGTCCGCGGGCGAATCGAATCCGATTTCGTGCGTGCCGGGATGCGAGCCGGCGCGACTTGCAGCCGAGTCGAGCGGGCGCGTGTAGCCGCTGCGCTTTATTTCTTCGACCAGCTTGCGGAGAGTGCCCGAGGGAGCATCCTTTTTCGCGGCGTGATGAATTTCCCAGGCCCACGCGCCGTAATCGGCTTCGCCTGCGAGAAGGCGCGCCGTCTCCGCCACGATTTGCGTGAAGACAACCATGCCCACAGAGTAATTCGCGCCCCAGACGAGTCCCGCGCCGCCGCGTTCGACCGCCGCGCGCACGCGCGCGAGTTCGCCGAGCCAGCCAGTGGTGCCTGCGACAGTGGAAATTCCCAGCTCGGCGAGGCGCGCGAGATTTTCAGGTGCGGCCGCGGGAGTGGAAAATTCCATGGCGACATCAATGCCGCGCAGGCGCTCGGGAGTGAGCGACTCGAATCGCGCGTTGTTTGTGGCATCCAGGCGCAGGCGAACGTCGAAACCGTATTCGGGCGCGAGTTGCTCGATCCAGCGGCCCATCTTGCCGTAACCGACGATGGCGAGATTTTTTGTCTCCGCGCGAGCCGCGCTGTGAGCGACCTGTTCCTGAATTGCGACGCTCATGCCGCCCCCTGCAATCGCCGCACGAGACCGGCGTAGATCTCCACCGCAGCGGCGAGTTCGGATTTGGCGATGCGCTCATCCGCGGTGTGCGCCAGATGGCAATTGCCCGGGCCGATGAGCAGCGGCTTGCCCCACGCGGGGCAGAGCGAGGGGATGTCGGTGACGAAAGGCACGACCGTGGTGGCAAATCCATCCAGGCGGTCGAAGCGAATCGGCGGCATGCACAAAATCTCCTTTAGCACCGCCCGGTTTCCGACGGCGGCTGCGAACGCGTCGCGAATCGGCGCCGGATCGCCAACGAGCCGGACCAGAATTTCCGCGCTCGCGCTATCGGCAATCACATTGGGCGCGCGTCCGCCCTGGATCGTTCCGATATTCAGGGTTGCAGGGCCAAACAGAGGATCTTCGGGCAGGGGCATGCGCCGGACGGCTTCGAGAATGTCGAGCAGGATTTCGATGGCGGACACGCCGAGCTCGGGATAAGCGGAGTGGGCCATTTTGCCGCGAGCATGAATTTCAAATCGCAGTGCGCCCTTGGAGCCGAGCGCGAGCTTGTTTTCGGTGGGCTCGCCATTGACCAGGTAACGCGCGCCGCGCGGATCGCGCGCCGCGATTTTTGCGCCGGTGCTGTTGCGTTCCTCGCCGACGACGAAGAGGAGTCCGAAATTTCGCGCGCCCTCTGCCAGCAACTTTTCCGCGGCGACGATCATGGCGGCGGCGATGCCCTTGGCGTCGCACGAGCCGCGCCCCCAGATGAATTCATCGTCTTCGCGCGACGCAAAAAAAGGCGGCACGGTGTCAATGTGGGTGGAAAGCGTGACGACGGGCGTGTCCCAGCAGGCGAGGACGTTGAAGCGGTCGTCTTCGACCAGCATTCGCTCGACGCGGCCGCCGGTTTGCGCGGCCACGCGCGCGAGATAGCCGAGGAGATATTCGGCTACGTGCTTCTCGTTGTTGGTGATGGACTCGATGTCCACTAGCGCGCGCGTCAGTTCATAGACGTTGGCCATGATGGCTTTCCAGGATGGAGGGAAAAGAGAAGGGAAGAAAGCGAGAGACTGCGAGGCTCTTCACTCCTCGATAGCGCTCCATCCGTTTTCACGGATGACAGTGGACAGGCTTGAAACCTGTCCCCCAACCGCGGCGACCTCAGCTATCGCAGCGATTTCGGCGGAGTGGACCTGCAAACCCTTTTTGCCGCGTCCTCCGAAACTGTTCGGAAATTCGGACTCGGCTACTGGTGGTCTCCGCGCCTCTACCAAGAACGAAATGAGTGTAGCCGAGGGGAAATGCGAAGTCAACGCAAGCTGGTGAGCAGGCGAGAAGGGCGCGCATTACAGGCGCCGGGGCGATTGCGAGGCGAGGTCTGTTATTATTCGGAGATTGCGGGCCTGTAGCTCAGATGGATAGAGCAGCGGTTTCCTAAACCGTTGGTCGGGAGTTCGACTCTCCCCAGGCCCACCAGCCTTCGCCTGCTGCGCTGGCTTCGGCTCGGCAGGCCACTTACGAGGCGAAGGCTGTCGCGCCGAAGCTCTCGCGGAGGCGGACTTCCCGTGAAATGCGTTTACATCTTGCAGAGCCTGACAGACAACGAGCATTTCTACACCGGCATCACGGATGACTTGAAGGCGCGGCTTGCGACGCACAACGCAGGCGCCGTGACGCACACGGCTAAGCATCGTCCATGGCGCATCAAGACTTACGTAGCGTTTGCCGATGAGGATCGCGCGTTTGCCTTTGAGAGATATTTGAAATCCGGGTCAGGCCGCGCCTTTGCGAAAGCGAGGCTGTAGCTTTCCGATCGATCATGATGTTCGGCGAGACGCATCGAAGCGGCCTCGAAATTCCAAGATGGTCGGCCGAGGCGCGGCATTTCGGCGGATCGACGGCGACGCAAAGGCTTGCGTAAGTGGCTTCTGCGGGCGGCGTCGCGGATGGCGAGTGTCTACCTTAAGGCAAGCTAGGCGCTATTCGGGCGGGAGGGCGACTTCGGCTGGTGGGATACTTAGGATGTCGGCCAGGGCGGCTACTATTAGTTCGTGATCGGCGCGCTGGGGGAGGCCGGAAACTGTGATGGTGCCAACGCAGCCGGTGCCGGCGAGTAAGATAGGGAAGCAGCCGCCGTGGGTGGCGTAGTCGCGAAGGTCGAGGCCCAGTTTTTCCTGCAGAGATGTTTTTTCTTTTTGCATGGTCAAGCCCATGGCGTAGGAACTGCGATGAAATTGCAGAACTGTGTTGCGCTTGCGGCGAGCCCAGTCCACGTTGGTGGGCGAGGTGCCGGGCATGGCGTAGAAGAAGAGAGGCTGGCCGTGCAACTGGATGTCAATGGCGATCGAGCCGCCGCGGGCTTCGGCGCCGGACTTTAGTTTCGCGCCCAGCGTCCAGGCGG
>JBAVQT010000393.1:0-2239 GCA_049694295.1 Candidatus Acidiferrales bacterium | reverse complement strand
GTGAGAAAGCTCGGACCGTTTCGATGGCCGCGAGGAGCTTAAAACGCAAGTCTCTTTGCAGCAGCGCTTTCGGCACAACCTGGAACGCGTTGATGGCAAGAACGACGCTTGCGACGATGATTACAGCGACCAGCGGGGGCGCCGAAAAGAACCGCGCGATGGGAATCGCCAATGCGGCCGACAATGCTACCAAGGCAGCGCCCATGAGCAATGAGATGGTGTTCAATTCCGCCAATTGTCGGCTCGTCAGGTCACGCAGGGCGATCACGGCGTCCCCGATTCCCGCCTGACTCACCAGCAAGGCCAGCTGCAGGTAGAGTCCGGCCATGCCGACGAGTCCGTAGTCATAGGGGGTCAGAAGCCTGGCGACCACGATCGTCGATGCCCAACTCACGACCTGGGACGCCCATCTCGCGCCCGCGCCCCAGGCGACGGCGTGAGCCATCGACCGATCCAAAGAGCCGCTTGGATTCTCGACCGTCATTCCGGGATCTTCGATCGAGTTGGAATCGCCGGCATCGAGAAAATGGCCGCGCCGTTCAAGGAATAGTTGCATTCGCCCCGCCTGAAAATCTCGGAGATGCTGAGAGCTTCGGGCTGGGAAACTTTGAAGCCGCCGCGATACAAAAATCGAATCGACCGGGCGAATGGCGCGCCGAGCATCGACGGATTACTCACTATTGGGACGTTCGCCGAAGTCAGTCGCAGCACGATTTACAATTCCTCAATGCGAGGCAAGAGTCGAATAAAGAAATCCGGTACTGGTTTTGCCGCAACGCAGATTCTCTGAAGGCCGTCACTGGCTGACCTTGTTCGCAGTGCCTTGCTCGCGTGTTGCCGTCAGACTCGAAACCGCTATATCCAGACTTTTTTTCAGAGCCGGATGGCTGTAGCGTTCAACGACGATTGCCCTGGCTGACCGGGCGATTGCTTCGCGACGCGCAGGATCCCGCAACAACATCACGACGGAGCGAGCGAAATCATCCGGGTCATCGGCCACAAATATGTCTTTCCCAGGTTCCAGGCTTAGACCTTCCGCGCCGATGCTCGTCGATACGATTGGCTTGCCGGCTGCGCAAGCTTCCAGGATTTTGAGTCGCGTGCCGCTGCCCATCCGGAGAGGAACCACGACCACGGTGGCAGCGGCCAGGTAGGGGCGCATATCGGGCACCGTCCCAGTGAATTCGACTCCGCCAAACGCGCTCAGTTGTTCCACGAAATCGGCCGGCGGATTCCTGCCTGCGATTACAAATTTGGCGGTCGGAAATGCTTCGCGAATTAAATGAAAAATAGAATGCGCGAAGAACTCGACAGCGTCGCGATTCGGGTACCAATCCATTCCTCCCTGGAATAGAAGAACGGGATCGGGCTGCGCGACGCGGTGGCTCCCATTTGGAGAATACGAATCGGTGTCCACTGCATTGGGCACGATGAATATTGGCAGCCTCGGATTCAGTTGGCCCAATGTTTCGCGGTCGTCGGAGGAACATACCATCGCGATAGCCGCACGATCGCAGCTGCTGCGTTCCACGCGGCGCATCAGTTGCGCCTCCATGCGCGCATAATATTTCTTGAAGACATTCTTTTCGACCTGGGAATATCGCTCCAGGATAACGTACTCCACGTTGTGGCAATTCAACGCAATTGGCACTTCCGTGTCTGGAACGTTCACCAGCGCGTACAGCCCATCGCAGACGATGATGTCGAAATGCCCAGCCTGCAAGTGTTCTTGGATTCTTGCCCGCATCGGGGCGGAGCGAAATCGCTCGACCGAATATGGTCGAAACGACAGTAAGCAGCCGAGCCGGCGAAGGTAATCCGCGCCCTGCGTTACATTCGTCAGCTCTCGCTCCTGCATATCGATTTCACGGCAGTAGGAAGAAAGCGGATCGAGAGTTTCAGCGCGTCCCTTGCCCACAAATGACACGAAGTTCACTTCGTGGCCGCTGGATGCCAGCGCCTGGACAATGGAGAGGCTGCGAATGGCCTGTCCATTGTTGGGAGGAATAGGTAAGTTTGTGGCGACAAACAAGATGCGCATATGGTTACGCTGCGTACTCCCCTGGTACGTGCCGCGCCCCGAAAGCATCTGGCCTGCCGCAGGAACGCCATTTTCGATTTTCGCTATTGTGTCGAATGCTCGGAGCTCTGGCCCAGGCAATGGCCGTACAACGACAACATGAAATCACAGTAAGCCGCCGGCGAATAGGACGCCGCCGTGGTTCGAGCGGTGCTGGAG
>JBAVQT010000392.1:0-13453 GCA_049694295.1 Candidatus Acidiferrales bacterium | reverse complement strand
ACCAATAACCCCGGCCTCGAGGACCAGGGCCAGGGCGAAAAAATCGGCGGCAAAGTGCAAAAGAAAATCGGCCAGATCGAAAAAGTCCTCGAAGACTAGAAACTTTCCCATTGCTTCGTCAATCGCGCGTTCCGGCGTCCCAGTCCCGCCGGCGCGAATCGTAAAAAGCGTTGAACGCCGCGCGCGTAAATATAATCCATGTCCGATTCCCGCAAACTCAACTATTGCTTAGGCTTACCCTTGCAAGACCTCGCCGCTGTACAAAAAGTGCCCTTTTTGACTGCATAAGTGCCCCTCGGAAGGCCATTTGGACCCTGATTTAAGGTCAACCTACTTGACCTAGTTAACGTACTGTTTTTGTTCGCCTGTTCTTCGCCTAGAATTGCCGTTTTTTTTCGTCTGCACAGCGAGATTCCGTCGAGCGCTTCACTCCAAATTTGACTCGCGCATGGCTGCGCCGGTTGCGGGCGGGGGTGCGTTTTCGACATGGCAGCGCGCAACCGTCATGCACTCGGCGCGGAATGTTTGTTATTCTCGCCACGGTGCAAATTCTTTTCTACATTTTGGTCCTGCTGCAGATTGCCCTTGGGCTTTATTCCCTGTGGGACGGCATCGGCTGGTTCCGCATCGTGCGGCAACGCCTGGGCTCCCACGCGGGATTTTACGCGCCCTCGGTTGCGCTCATCTGTCCCTGCAAGGGAGTCGAGCGCGGCCTCGAAGATAATTTGACGGCGCTCGCGCGCTTCGAGTATGCCAACTACGAAATCTATTTTTCGCTCGCTACCAGCCTCGATCCCGCGCTCAAAATCATTGAACGCGTGAAGGCCGCGAGTAAAGTTCCGGTGCACATCGTGATCGCCGGCCCGCCCGAGAATTGCGGCGAAAAAGTCTACAATTTGCGCCGCGCCGTGGAAGCGCTGGGCGGAAAATTCGACGTTCTGGTTTTCACCGATTCGGATGTGCGCTTGCCGCGAGGCTGGCTCTCAAAATTGGTCGCGCCGCTGCAAGATGCGCGGCTCGGAGCGACCACCGCGTACCGCTGGATCGTGCCCAGCAGCTTTGCCAGCGCGCTGGCTTCGGCCTGGGACGCATCCGTGGCGACCATGTTAGGACGTCCGCGCGAAACTTTCTGTTGGGGCGGCGGCACCGCAATTCGCCACAAGACCTTCGATGACGTGAAGGTGTTGGAAGCCTGGGAAGGCGCGGTCAGCGATGATTTCGCCATCACCTGGGCGCTCGAACAGGCCAGCCTGCCGATCCTTTATTGCCCCGAATGCACCGCCGCCACTCTGCATCCCTGGACCACCACCGATCTGATGGAGTTTACCGATCGTCAGATCATCATCGCGCGCGTCTATTCGGGGCGGCGCTGGAGACTGGGAGCGCTCGCGCATCTGGGCTACTCGCTCACCCTGATTTTTGCGGCTATCGTGATTATCGTGACCATGGCGGGCGGAGATCCGTGGGGCCAGCTCGCATTGCTGGCGCTGGCGATTCCTCTGCTTGCGGTGATGAAGGGCGCGATACGCACCATCGCCGTGCTCGAACTGCTCCCGGAGTGGAAAGCGAAACTTAGCGAGTGGGCCTGGGCGTGGAGCGTGCTGGCGCCGGTAGTACCCTTCATTTTTTCGTGGAATTTTCTGACGTCGCTGGTGACTCGTACCATCCGCTGGCGCGGCATCCGCTACCAGCTTCTCACCCCAAACTCCACGCGAATCCTCAAGCGCTAGCCGCGCCTGCGTTCAGATGCGCCGCTGGATGTTCGGAAAATCCTGCCAGACTTTCACGCCGCAGAAGTGCGATCCCTCGGTGCAGATCGGCGTGGAAATTCCCGCGCGCAAATAGCAGGGTGGCCCGATGTAGCGCGCCAGTTGCGGAAACTGCGCGCGCACCTGCTCGATTTCTTCCATCGAAGATTGATAAATCTCTTCCTGCGCATTGAAGCAGGTGCGCATCGTCCATTTGTGCAGCAGATGCAGCAGAGAGCCCGTCTCCACCAGTCGAATCGCTTTGGCGTTGGGCAGCAGGTAGAGCGCAAATTCGGCGGGCACGCCGTGATCGAGCAGCTCATTTTTGGCCGCCCAGGCCTCTTCCATCGCCTGCTGGTAAATCTCCAGCGCGCGCGGGTTGTCGCGTACCAGCATCGGCGTGAT
This sequence comes from Candidatus Acidiferrales bacterium, assembly GCA_049694295.1. Lineage (GTDB taxonomy): Bacteria > Acidobacteriota > Terriglobia > Acidiferrales > UBA7541 > Palsa-295. The sequence goes on along the minus strand of JBAVQT010000392.1, from coordinate 11,300 downwards.
GTAGTCGGGCTGGCGCGTATCCGCGAGCGTGAGCAGCGGACGCGAGCCGGGAACCATGCGATGGCGCTGGTCCTGGCTATCGGCGGTGTGGCTGATTTTTTTTGCAAACGTGAAGTTGGCGTGCTGCAGCGCGCGCATAGCCGGTGCGTGGACGCCGATATTGAGCGTCTCGCGGCGATAAGGATTCCGCGCGGGATTGAGCAGCAGGTCAATCGCCTCTGCGTCGGGGCATTCGGCTGATGTCGCGCCCACCACCGCGCGATACGCCTCCGCCATGGCATCCAGCGCGTGCGCGGAAAAATCGATCAGCCGCGCGGTGCGGCCCGCGCCCAGCCGCGCGTCAAATTCCCGCGCGAATGCTTCGCCGTCTCGCGGCGGAGCCTGCCATTCCGGCAATTCCTCCATCGCGCCCGAATCGAAGCGCTCGAAAAACTCCGGGTCCACCTCGCGAACTCGCGCAGCCATTTCACCGATTACGAAGCGCGCTTCCGAGGGCGTGTCGCTGGCACCCTGCATGCGCCACAGCCGGTGCAGCACGATCCCCGAGAGCGTATGCACCATGGTCGTGAACGCGGCGACCGGCAGCGCGTAGCGCGCCACCTCGATCGCCCGCTTCTCCGATTGCCGGTCCACTTTTTGCGCGCGCTTGGGATGCGACATCGCGCTCACGTGCCAGATGTCGGAAAGAATTGCGCGCGCTCCCGGCTCCAGCACCTTGGTCAGCGTGCGGTAATGGTCCCAGGCGCGAGCGATGGCGCGTTCGTAGATGGCGCGCTCCTTCGCTCCGAAATGGGGAGCTTCCGCCGGCACGTAGGCTTGCGCGCGATCCAGGCGCACGTAACGCTGGCTCTGCTGCTCGGAATTGTAAAAGGGATGTGCGTGCAGAAACGACCATACGAATTGCCGGCTCACGTTTTCGAGCCCGAATTCGAAATGCGCGTGTTGAAAGACGGTGTGATGCCCGCCGAAAAAAGTCGCCGACCCGATCGTCACCCGCTGCTTTTCGGTGACTTCCTCGGGACCGATCAGCCGAGGTGCATAGCAAGTGCGCGCCGCCGCAATCGCCGAGTCGAAAGGATGCGCGAACGAGTTTCGCAGCGTGACCCGCGGCGCCCCGGTTTCCACCTGAAAACCGCCTGCGCTATCGGTCGAGCCATCCGGAATGGGAGAAAGTTGCGTGGCCATATCTCGGTAACGGCATTGTACACCGCCCGCGAGTACTCCCGCGACCCACTTCGCGATCGCCGATTCGTCGTGTCGTCGCCAGAAATGAAAAACCCCGGCCGCGAAGCCGGGGGTTTCCGAAATCCAGCGCCAGAGTACCTTACTTCTTCGCGGTCGCCGCCGCCTTCTGCGAGGCAGCCTTGTCGGCGTACTTTTTCTGGAACCGCTCGACGCGCCCCGCGGTGTCAATCAGCTTCTGTTTTCCGGTAAAAAACGGATGACAGTTAGAGCAGATTTCCACACGAATCATTTCGCCCTTGATCGTCGATTTCGTCTCGAACAGATTGCCGCAGGCGCAGTGCACCTTCACGGCGTGATAATCCGGATGAATTCCCTCTTTCATGGGAGGCTCCTGTCTGCCGGCCGGTCTGCGCAACTGAACTCAAACTGAACATCACAGTCGCGTCGCTAGGCCAGCGCCGAAACTTTAATTGTACCTGATTCTGCGAAGAGTTCCAAATGCGAGTGGGCGAAAATGCGCGCTCCGGAATTGTGCGGTATAATTTCGTGCGCGACCGATTTGCAATTCGCGCGGGATTTGCGGCGCCGGCGAAGGGCCGAGCGCCCGCTATTCACGCAGGATCGCCAGAAATGAGATGCAAGACATGAAAGGCGGACCGGTCTTTCCCGCTGATACGCTGCGATTTTTTCGCGAACTGGGCCAAAACAATCACAAGCCCTGGATGGACGAGAATCGCGGGCGTTACAAGGAATCAGTGGTCGAACCATTCCGCGATTTGCTCGAGCGCCTCGCGCCCTTCGCTCAAAAATTGAATCCCGCGTTTACCATCAGCGGCCGCACAGGCGAGAATTTTTCGCGCATCAATCGCGACATCCGTTTCGCGGCCGACAAATCTCCCTACCGCACGCAGATGTATCTCTATTTCACCGAACCGCCTGGCGATGGCGGGCAGCTTTACGTGGGCCTTTCGTCCGAAGCCACAACCGCGGGATTCCGCATTTATTCCGAAGGCCGCGAGTCGCCTCTCATCGCGATCGGACGCGCGCGCGGCCAGGCCAACGCTAAATGGCTAGAGCGCCAGCGCAAACGGCTGGGCAAAAAATACGAAAGCTATTGGCACTCCAACGAAAAAAGCGAGTGGGCCAAGCATGTGGGATGGCCGCTCGATCCGGCAGAGTGGAAAAAGTTGCAGGCCTGGATCGTGCGTCGGAAATTTCCCGCTGCATCTGCTACGCGCGCGGGTTTCGAGCGCGACGTCCAAAAAGTTTTTCGCGATGTCTACCCGCTCTATTTATTTTCCAGTTCGCCGCAGTGGAAACCGTAACATCCAGGGAGATTTTGAGATGGCCATGAGCCGCGAACAAGCCCGCCAGGAACACGTCGCGTCAAACGGCGCCGGCCACGATCAGTTTGGCGAAACAATTTACGGGGTGATCTGCTCCGCCTGCCACAACTATATCCTCATTGATAAGACCAATTGCCCGCCTTCCTGCCGCGATCACGAGCCCTGCCGCCAGGCCTACGCCTAGTTCCCAGGCAACCGGCAGCGCGAACGCCGCCGAAAAGCGAACGCACCCGGCCGCGCCAAAACGGCGGCCGAGCGCGTTGTAAGTGGCGCAATCTGTGTGGCGGGACTTTGCGGAAAGAAGTTCCGCTCTACTGCCCCTGCCGATGCAGTCTCGAAAGCATATAGACCTTCGAGCGCAGCGCCGGGAGCGGATCATCCGAAAGCTCGATTCCATCCGTCAGATTGGTGGGATCAAATGCCAGTGCCTTTTGCGCTGCGTCGCTATCGGCGACCACCGAAGCGACCGTGATCGTGCCCAATTCAACGGTCTTGCGATCACTTGCCCACACGATCGAGCTATCACTGGTCGTGTCGCCGGCGTCGGGCAATTGCAACACCAGCCGAAACTTCGCGGGCTGCTTCGCGAGACGCGCCCCGATCTCGTCCATAAGAAAATTGGGAGACGATGCTCTAGCATCCGCGTCGGACAAGTAATGCTGCCCGGCCACGGGAAGTATTTGGTATCGTCCGGCCTGCTTTTTCCCGGCCTTGTTTACGAAAATGAATGCGCTGTTGGCGAAAAACGCTTCGGTGGCGAAGCTGGTTGGCATCGGTTTGGGATCCTGCACGAATTTCAAAGCGCGGGGATGCGTCGAAAGGAAGACTTCGACTGGCCACGGGTGCGGCTTGCTGGGATCCGTCGCAACGCGATGGGCGATCCGGCAAAGGAAACGATTGACCGCCGGCCGCAACGCTCAGGTACAGCACGGCTTAGCCCCACCTGAGTGCCCTCCATCGGCCGTTGCCACCCGAGTCGGGGCAGCCAGCTACCCGCATCGGCGCCCTCAAACGCAATCTTCACCGCAACTTCGTTGACGTGTTGCTAGCACAGCCCGTATAATCAAAGTTTGTCACTCGCATTGGGAGGCAGCATGTACGCCGTTATTCGCAGTGGGGGAAAGCAGTACCGCGTGGAGCCGGGGAAGACCGTCCAGGTGGAGCGTCTCGAAGGCAAGGTCGGCGGCAAGGTCACGTTCGACGAGATTCTGGCCATCCGCACCGACGAAAAGAAATTCTCGTCCGCCGCCGATATCGCCAAAGCCAAAGTGGTTGGCAAGATCGTGGCGCAGATGCGCGGTCCGAAACTAAAGGTGCTCAAGTTCAAGACCGGCGGGCAGTACAAGATTCAGCGCGGCCATCGCCAGGATTTGACGGCGGTGGAAGTCAGCGACATCCAACTCGCATAGAGGTTCGTCATGGCACATAAGAAGGGCGGCGGGTCATCCACTAATGGACGCGACTCGCACGGGCAGCGGCTGGGCATCAAGCGGTTTGGCGGGCAGATCGTGACCGGCGGGAGCATCCTGATCCGCCAGCGCGGCACCCGCTATAAAGCTGGCAAGAACGTCGGCCGCGCCAAGGACGATAGCCTTTTTGCGCTCATCACCGGCGTGGTGAAATTCGAGGACAAGGGCGGGCACGGGCGCTATATCAGTATCCTGCTGCCCGAAGAAGCGGCGGCGAGCGCCAATAAGAAGTCCGTAGCAGCCTCCGCTGCCAACTAACCGCCCAACCTTCCGATACGCGCCCCGATGGACTGGGGCGCGTATTTTTGTCTTTGCTCGTATTCCTGGCGTATGCTCTTTTCATCCTGTTTACTGGAACGTGATCCATGTTTGCTGACGAAGCCAAAATTAAACTGACCGGAGGCGAGGGCGGCAATGGCTGCGTCGCCATGCGCAGGGAGAAATACGTCCCGCGCGGCGGCCCCTCGGGCGGCGACGGCGGCAACGGCGGCGACATCTTCATCGAGGCGAATCTCAACGACAACACGCTGCTGCGCTACCGCTACAATCGCGAGTTCACCGCCGACCGCGGCCGGCACGGAGAAGGCTCAAATTGCCACGGCCGATCGGGTGAACCGATGGTGCTTACCGTTCCTGTGGGCACGGTGATCTTCGACGCGGACACAGGCGAGCAGGTCTTCGATCTGACGGAGCCGGGCCAGCGAGTTCTGGCCGCTCGCGGCGGGCGCGGCGGGCGCGGCAACGGCAATCCGCATTTCGTTCGTCCCTGGCATCAGGCGCCGCGCGAGCACGAAGACGGCAAGCCCGGCGAAGAGCGCCACTTGCGCCTCGAACTAAAGTTGCTGGCGGATGTCGGCCTGGTCGGCTTTCCTAACGCCGGCAAATCCACGCTGATATCCCGAATTTCGGCAGCGCGCCCGAAAATTGCGGCATATCCGTTCACCACTCTCGAACCACATCTCGGCGTGGTCTCCGCGGATCCCGATGCGGGTCCGGGCCGCGGCCGCACTTTCGTGGTGGCGGACGTGCCGGGATTAATCGAAGGCGCGCACGATGGCGTGGGACTCGGCACACGTTTCTTGAAACATCTCGAGCGCACGCGGCTGATCGCTCATCTGGTGGACACCAGCGACGCCAACGACCACGATCCGATTCATGATTTCGAAATCATCATGCACGAGCTCGGCTCGTTCAGTCCGGAGCTGGCCGAAAAGCCAATGATCGTGGTAGCCACGAAGCTCGACGCCACCACCAACACTGCGCATCTCGATCGCCTGCGCTCCTTTGCCGTGGCTCGCGGGCTGGAATTTCACGCGATTTCTTCGGCTAGCGGCGAGGGAATCGTTGAACTGGTGCGGGCGATGGCCGACGCGCTCGATCGGCTGCCCAAACCGGCGCTAGTGGTTCCAAAGGCCGACGATAATCCACACCTGGCGGCTCCGACGGCTGGTAAAGTGGATGAGCCATCTGCAGCAACCGCCCGGGAGGAGCGTTGACCTCTCACGCTGCTCAGAAATCCCCATCGCACGGCCCGCGCCGCTCCGTGGCGCTCTTTGGCGGCACGTTTGATCCCATCCACTCGGGGCACCTGGCGGTGGCGCAGGCGGCGCAGCGGCGCTACCATCTCGACGCAACATACTTCATTCCCTCTTCGCGCCCGCCGCACAAGAGCAAGCCCGCGCTCACGCCGTTCGTGCATCGCTACGCGATGGTAGCGCTGGCTTGTGCCGATCATGAAGACTTTCTGCCGTCTCTTGCCGAAGCTCCCACGGATTCTGGCTCAGCGCACGTTTTTTACAGCATTGATACGGTGCGCCGCTTTCGGCGCGAGCATCCCGACGATCATCTCTATTTCATTCTGGGAGCCGACCAATTCCTGGAAATCCCCACGTGGCGAAATTACGAGGCGCTGCTCGACAGTTGCGATTTCATCATCGCTAGCCGTCCGGGTTTTCGCCTGGACGCGCTGCGCCTGGTGATCCCTCCGGACAGGCTGGCGCGCACTTCATCGTCCGATCCCAACAAGATCGAGCTGCGAAAATCCGTGGTGCATTTATTGACCACGGTCTCAAGCCATGTGTCTTCGACCGAAGTGCGCCTGCGGCTAGAGCGAAAGCAACCGATACACGGGCTTGTGCCGGCGCGCGTGGAGGAATACATTTTGGGACAGGCTTTGTACCGGTGAATCCAAACTCGTTGCTACCCGAAATCCGCGCGGCGGTGGAAGCGGCCCAGGACAAACAAGCCGTGGACATCACGGTGCTCAAACTGGCGGGGCTGGGCAGTTTCGCGGAATATTTCCTGGTCTGCTCGGGCCACAGCCAGCCGCAAATTCAGGCCATCGGCGAAGGAATCGAAGATCGTCTGGCGCGACAGGGACGCCGCCTGGCGCACCGCGAGGGAAAATCGAGCGCGGAATGGGTGCTGCTCGATTATGGCTATCTTGTGGCGCATATTTTCAGCGAGCGGGCGCGCGAATACTACGATCTCGAGCGCCTGTGGCGCACCGCGGAACGCATCGACATTCCGAACCCGCCGTCATCATCCATGGCGCACCAGACTTTCGCCGAACCTGGATCCGACGCCCCGCAGCCATGAGCCGGCCATGAGCAGCGCGCCGAATGTCCGTCCCGCGATCCCCTGGGTGGCCGCCGATGCGGGGTCGCGGCGCGTCCTGGAGGTCGCCGAAAAACTCACTTCAGCCGCCACCACGCTGCTGATCACCGGCGAAAGCGGCACGGGAAAAGATCAACTCGCGCGCTGGATTCACGAGAATGGTCCGCGCCGCGATGCCCCTCTTTTGAAAATTGATTGCGCCAGCCTGCCCGCAGAACTTGTCGAATCGGAACTCTTCGGCCACGAGCGCGGCGCGTTCACGGGGGCTGTGGCGCGCAAACCGGGCCGTCTCGAGATGGCCGAGGGCGGGACGATCGTTCTGGATGAAGTTGCGGCCCTCGCACCCGGAATGCAGGCAAAGCTGCTGCGCGTTCTCGAGGAGCGAACCTTCGAGCGATTGGGGGGCGCCGAAACCTTGCATATGGACGCGCGGCTGATGGCGCTCACCAACACCGATCTGGCGCGCGCTGTTTCGACCGGGCGTTTCCGCGAGGATCTTTTTTTCCGGCTCAACGTGCTGGCGATCGTGGTGCCCCCGCTGCGCGACCGGCGAGCTGACGTGCTGCCATTGGCCGCGCACTTTCTCGCGCGTCTGGCGCCCGTTCATGGCCGCGCCGGAGCGGCCTTCGATGCCCCGGTTCTCGGTCTGCTCGACTCGTATGCGTGGCCCGGCAATGTTCGGGAGCTGAAAAATTGCGTGGAGCATGCTCTGGTATTCGCGAACGACTTGCTGCTGCGCATCGGCGACTTTCCGGAAATTTTGCGAGCTTCGGCGAAGCCGCACGGAGCCGAAGGGCCGCTGCGCTCTCTGGAAGAGATGGAGCGCGGGGCGATTCGCGCGACGCTCGAGGCCACTCGATATAAAATCGGGCGATCCGCTGAAATATTGGGCATCAGCCGCAAGACGCTTCTCGACAAGCGCAAGAAATTCGGATTGATCTGAAAATCCGCCGGCGCGTGCGCACGCCGCGCCCGAGAAAAATCCGGCGATGAAGATTCGTCTCATACTTCTCGGAAAAATGCGCCGCGCCGAAGCACGCGCGCTTTTTGAAGACTACGCCGCCCGCATTCGCCGCTACGCCGAAATTGAAATTAACGAAATGCGTGACGGCGCTCCCGCGGCGCTTCGCAAAATGAAGATTGAGCCCGGCGCAGTGACGGTTCTTCTTGACGCTGGCGGCAAGCAGTGGACTTCCGCGCAGTTCGCAAAATGGATTGGGGATCTGCGCGATCGCGGCACGCGCGAGATCGTTTTTCTGTGCGGGGATGCCGAAGGATTTCCCGAGGAATTGCGCGCCAGCGCCGGGCAAAAACTTTCACTCTCAACCCTCACCATGCCTCACGAATTTGCGAGGGTCATGCTCGCCGAGCAGATTTATCGCGCTTTCGCGATACTCGCGGGACACCCCTACCCGAAATAGCCCAGCTTCTGGGAGAATAGGCGCACCATGGCAATCAAAGTTGCGCACGACGCGGGCGCGCCGGCTGCTTCGATCGAGTGGATGATTACGCAGCCGCTGCTCGACTACGATCTGGAGGAAGTAGAAGCTGGAGCGCCCCGCGAGGTGGACCCCATACTGGCTTCACAAGGCTTTCTGGATTTGATTGACGACGTGCGGGCGGCGGTCACTCGCGAGATTGCCGGCAGCGCGCTGGAAATTTCACAGCTTACCGGCGCTATCTGCCACGACCACGCGGTTCACCGGCCCGGCATCTGGCTGGTCTTGCGCGAGCGCCCTGCGGCTGGATCCGCTGCAAACCAAATGTCCGATGCAGGCAAGCGGCGCGTCGCCGATCTCGCCGAGAAAGTTCGCTCGAATTTCGCGCTTTCCTGACTTCGCCGACGCCGCGCCGCGGGAGCCTGGCCGCGCGCTACTTCTTCGGCGAGATGGCCACCGAGGCGCGGGTGTTTGCCCATTCCATCTGCATCGTGCATCCGTCACCTTTGAGCACCAGGCGAATCGTGAAATCCTCGAGTGCTGAGGGCAGCTCGGAAACCTGCATTTCGGTACGCACCAGATCGCTTCCCTCGCCGGGATAGGGAATGCCCCATTCGCCGGTTTTCTTACTGATGATCAGCGTCCATTTGCCGTGTTCGGGGATCGTGAACAGCGTGTAGCTGCCTGCGGGCACCATTTTGTCTCCGACCATCAGGTCGGCGCTGGTGACAAACGTGGTGGCCTCGTTCGCGCCGGCGCGCCAGACCTCGCCGTAAGGGACCAAGTCGCCAAAGATTTTTCGCCCTTTCATCCGGGGACTCGAATAATCGACGGTGATAGTTTGCCCTCCCGGAAGCATGCACTTGGTTTGCTCGGGTGGGCTGGGGCGCTTGCTCTTATCCTGCTGGGCCACACCCGGCGCCGCTAGCGCAAGGCTACAGAGAATCATCAAACTGCCGACCGCAAGTATCTTCCGCATCTTTTTTCCTCCTGGAATTTTGCATCACGGCCGCAGACCGCCAGAGCCGCCGAAAAGGACCACGCAGCGCTAATTCTCCGCCGTCAAGCCGCGCGAGTCAAACGACGGCGGCGCGCGCTGCGATCGCCGGCCCTCTCTTGACCTTTCGCCATAGGGCAGCCACTATGTTGAAAGGATCACTCGGGGCGCGCGCGAATGCCGGAAGGCAAAGGGCTGCTGATCGTTTACACCGGGCCGGGCAAGGGCAAGACCACTTGCGCGCTGGGCACCGCATTTCGGGCCGTGGGACAGGGCCTGCGCGTGCTGATGGTCCAATTCATCAAAGGATCGTGGCACTACGGTGAACTGGACGCGGCGGAAATGCTGGGGCGCGACAAATTCGAGATAATTCCGATGGGCCGGGGATTCGTGAAAGTGGGCGGCGCAGAAACGGATCCGGAAGACCTTCGGCTGTGCCAGGAAGCGTGGGAATTTGGCCGCTCGAAAATCTACAGCGAGCAGTACGACCTGGTAGTTCTCGATGAAATTAATTACGTGATCAGCTACAAGATGCTCGAAGCGGAGAAAGTGGTGGAAGCGCTGGCGCAGCGTCCTGAACGCGTGCACGTGATCTGCACCGGACGCAACGCGCACCCGAAACTTGTGGAAGCGGCCGACCTGGTCACCGAAATGCGCGAAACGAAGCACCCCTACACGAAAGGCATCCTCGCGCAGAGGGGAATCGATTACTAGTCATGACCTGGTTCAAGCGTGAAAAAAAACCGATCGAAAATCCCACGCCGGTGGACGAACGGCGGGTGCGCACCGAAGGCCTATGGACCAAATGCAGTTCCTGCCGCGCCATCATCTGGAAAAAAGATCTCGAAGCGAACTGGGAAGTCTGCCCGAAGTGCGAGCATCATTTCCGACTTGGTGCGCGGCGCCGCCTGGAATTGCTGCTGGACGACGAAACATGGATCGAGCACGATGCGGATTTGGCCTCCACCGATCCGCTCGAATTCACCGATACGAAGCCATACGCTCAGCGCCTGAAAGACGCGCAGAAAAAGCTCGGCATGAAGGACGCGATCATCACCGCCGAGGGAAAACTCAACGGCCGCACGGTGATCTGCGCTTCGATGGAATTCGCATTTATCGGCGGCACCATGGGCGCGGTGGTGGGCGAGAAAGTGGCTCGGGCCGTCGAACTGTCGCTGGCGAAGAAAGCTCCGCTGATCGTGATTTCCACATCGGGCGGCGCGCGCATGATGGAGGGTGCGGTCAGCCTGATGCAGCTGGCCAAAGTTTCCGCGGCCCTTGGGCGACTGGACGAAGCGCGCATTCCTTTCATCTCGCTGCTGACCGATCCGACCACGGGCGGCGTCACCGCCAGCTATGCAATGCTCGGCGATCTGAACGTCGCGGAACCGGGCGCGCTGATTGGATTCGCCGGGCCGCGCGTGATCGAACAGACGATTCGCCAGAAATTGCCCGAAGGGTTTCAGACTTCCGAATTTCTTCTGGAGCACGGATTCCTGGATGCCGTGGTTGCTCGCAAGGAATTGAAGCCTTACATCGGGCAGGCTCTCCGCTTTTTTCTCGATTCGCAATGAACTACGAAGAATCGGTGCGGGCGCTCATGGCGCTGGGCCGCGAGTTGGCCGCGCCGCAGCAGGCTCGCGTTCAGAAATTCGCGCTGGATAACATCACCACGCTGGCGGCAGCATTGGGCGATCCTCACCGATCCATTCCATGCGTCCACATCGCCGGCACCAATGGAAAAGGATCCACGGCCGCGATGCTCGAATCCATTCTGCGCGCCGCCGGCCTGCGCACCGGACTCTACACGTCTCCACATCTCGAGCGAATCAATGAACGGATTCGCATCGATGGTGAAAGCGTTTCGGACGAAGTTTTCGCGGCGGCCTGGACGCGCGTTCACGCAACGATCGAATCACTGATGGCCGCCGGGAAATTGGCGGGACATCCCACATTTTTTGAGTGCGTCACCGCCATGGCGTTTCTCGCGTTTGCGGAAAGTCGCGTGGACCTGGCGATTTATGAAGTCGGCCTCGGCGGACGACTGGATGCCACGAACATTGTCTTGCCGGAAGTCGCGATCATCACCCCGGTGGATTTCGATCACGAAAATTTCCTGGGCTCGTCGCGCGATCACGGCGCGTGCTTCCTCGCGCGAAACCGAGCTGACCACACAGCCGTCCTTCTTGATAATGCCCGCTTTTTCGAATGCAATCTCTTCAATCGAGTGGCCCAGATAACTTTCGTG
>JBAVQT010000391.1:0-3316 GCA_049694295.1 Candidatus Acidiferrales bacterium | reverse complement strand
AAGAACTATAGCGCTCAATGAAAGATAGTTACCAAGGCGGATGCATACGAGAGTGAAAGTGCCGATGTTCGGATCTCCGCCGATAATGATATTGCGTATTGCGTACACCGCGAACAGGAAACCCGCGAGAGACGCGAGAACGAGAGCAGACAGCGTTACATTATTTCTCCACCCCTGTTCGCCAACGACTGACTTCCGCCGAGCCACGTCTCGCAGCCCTATATAGGTTAGGACACCCACGGCAACCAAAACCAAGATCACGCCACACGTGAGAGCAACATTCATTGGCTGCACCCGATACCAAAGTTTGCGCACCAGAAATGACTTGCGCCTGTTTTCGCATCTGTATGGAAATTTCCTGATGCTGGCACGGTGGACGCGGGGTTTCTGATTATCGATTGGGTGTCCGGCCCGACTAGCAAGTAGTCGGAAGGCACCGAAACATGCAGGGAGGGACCCGAATCAAATCTGAACTGGTCGCTAAACGGGTGGTGATAATTAATCGCATCCCAGAAGCCGTAGTTCCAAGCGCCAGCGCCGTTCAGTGCAGCCCTTGCTTGATCCGGTGTTCCATTAAACTGGAGCGAACCCGAACTTAGGCAGGTGCCACCACAATTGCCGTTGACATTAAACGAAAACCCTCCAAGACCTTGGCTCGCATTACCCTGAAGGGTGATGGGGTTGTCGTTTACATCGTTTCCGTTCGAATCGGTTGTATGGCTTGCAGGATTATCGAAGTAAATCCCTTCGCTGTTTCCGTTAATCACAACGCCATTTTGGCTGACCGTAGCGCTGTTTTGTCCTGCCCGAATCGAATCACTGGTCACGATGGTTGCATTCCCGTTGCTGTCCGCCTGCACCCATTGCGTGCTTTTCTTACTGTTCGGGTCGATCTGAACTTGCGTGCATCCAGAATGATCCGATGTGGCGCACCCGAGATACCAATCAAGTCCAGTCTGGTCAGTGCGATTCGGTGGATTGTTCGCGACATACGCGTATCGATTGAGTGTTTGTGGGTCTTCCGTATGAGCGGCCAGCGGATCAGGAGACATGAAGCGCCCGTACTGCGAGGAGTTGTACCTCGCGCCGAAGTTATCCAAGCCGGATTCGGAATCGCGTTCTTTGCCGGTGAAGTGCAGTGGGCTTTGGTCCGCGCCCGTGCACTGAAGATTGTCACCCCAGGGGAGGCTCGTGCAGGTTTCCGCGACCGCGCCCGTGACGGCATTCACCCGCGCGCGCTCCGTCCCCAGCCAGTCCGAAAAATCCCAGTAAGCTTGCCCCGCCGAAGCATTGAACGTCGCGAGGTGCCTCCCCGCCGCATAGATTTCCTGGCGCGTCCATGTTCCGGTCCCGCCGCTCGGTGCGCTGACTTCATCGATCACGTTGCCGGCGGTATCGTACACGTAGTAGAGCGATGTGCCGCCGACAAAGGGATAGCCGCAGGAGGTGGCTCCGGTTGTCTTCTGCACTCGATGGCCGAAGGCGTCATAAAAATAACAGGTGAGGCTGCCACTCGAGCGACTGAGCGAAGAGATCATCTGATTTTGGGAATCGTAAGTGTAGGTGTTGAAGGCGTCCTGCATCACGTTCCCCGCCGCATCGTAGTTGACCGTGCCGTCGCTGACGTGATTATTTGCGTCAAACGTGGTGCTGAATTGCGGCCCCGAGCCGCCCGTGCCCACCAGATTCTGCTGCCAGCGATTGCCGTAGCGGTCGTAAGCATAAGTATAAGACCAGCTCTTGCCGGAAGGAACGGCCATCAACAAGCGGTTCATGTCGTCGTAACCGTTGGTGTAGTTGGTTCCGGTGCCGTAACCCCACGCGCCATTGACGCTGTCGGTGACGGCGAGGATGTCGCTGTCGGCGGCCGAGTAGACTTCCGTCTCCGCACGCTCCCGAGCCATCCAGGCGCAACCGGCAGGCTTTCACACGGCGGCCTAACCTACCCCTACTGTTTGTCAGGCTCCGGCTTTGGGAGCTTTCGGGCCTTTGCGTTGGCAACGGAAAAAATCACGAGCCGATATCCGGCGAAGGGAAGAGGATGGCCCCATCCTCCCCATTTGCCGACGACCTTGCCCGACGCATCATGGAGAAGGCCTAACGAGTCTTTCGTGGTCCCAGCCGGGATTGTGGCAACCTCCAGTTTTCCGCTTAGGACTGCCTGAACCTGGTACATGGGACATGACTCACGAGGGCGTTCTTTCGTTCCTTTGTAGACTGCGCTTGTGTACTTCTGAAAACGCTTGAGATTCGCGTCGAGATGCTCCTTAAGATTCGGAGATTCCTCGCTAGCTTCTGCGAACACGAGCAGAACTGCATCCCGACATCCCGGAATGCTGAGCAGCATGTCGTGCGGACCATCCACAACGGTTCCCTGGAGCGTGACAGTCTGGCCATTCCTGTATGACGAAAGCGCGCAAGCACCCTGATTGCTCTGTTGTGCAGCGGCAGTCACCGAACAGAGCAAGAGAAAGAATAGCGGGCACGCTAATTTGCTCATTCTTATCCTCATGGTCAGAAGGGCCAAGGATCGCTGGGGGAAACTGGTTCCACCTTCTCGATCTTCGAGAACACAAACTGGAAATCCCAGTGATTCTGGTGGCCATAGCGCGAGTTTACAGCGCGCATCGTTTCGGCAACCTTCGGTGGTGTGTTCGGCGGGATATCGACCTTCTTTGGTCCGGTAAACTCTCCCACAGCGACGAGGCGCGCCCGACTATCAGAGCGGAGCAGCCGATTCAGTTTGTCCATTATGACTCGAGGCGTTTTTTTCTGGATACCGGCGGGGAATTCCACCCATGCGGTTTGGTTACGACCCATGCAGCCGGGGTCGTATATCGTATAGCTTTCTGCGCCGGTAGCGTAGATTGCTTCGATCCGAACGGTTCTGTGATCGTACTTCTTCCAGTCCCCTGTAAGTTGGCAAAGGCAAACCGTCTCGAAGGTCTGCTCGGTGGTTGGCGCTTGCTTTCCCCCTTTGATAGGCGACGCAACGACGAGGACAAGCAACATTAGAGATTGAAAGGCGCTCGCGCATCTCATTGATTGAGACTCTTCACTCGGACTGCACAATTGTAGGTCCTGGGGCGGGCGGCCTTGTCCGTAAATGCGTTTGAGGCCCTTGGGCATCGCCGAACGGCCCCACGCTCGCAAGCCGAGCCGTGGGGCACCCGTACAATACACTACGCAGGTACGTACCGGGATGATATTATCCTCGGTGAAATGTCGCTGCGCAAATCGATTGCGAAAACCTGGGCCACCCGCCAAGAGAGATGACGGCAATGAGAAATACTTCCCCAGCGGGTCGTCTTGACAC
>JBAVQT010000390.1:0-3694 GCA_049694295.1 Candidatus Acidiferrales bacterium | reverse complement strand
GTTTGAGGCTCATCACCCGATTATCGACATGCCGGAACTCGATCCCGGAGAATTCGATCATGTCGATCTCGATTCGCTTGGTGGTCAAATTATCCAGCAGCGATTCGAGCATCAGCTCCGGGCGATGGTGGAGAAAAAAGGCGGCGTAGAGCAGATTCACGCCTACGATTCCCAGGGTGTCTTGCTGCAGCTCCGCTTCGCGGTCCAGCATCCGCACATGAATGATGACCTGGCTATCGTCATCGCGCGGGTGCGCCTGGAACTTCACGCCCATCCAGCCATGCGACTCGTTGGTTCCGGAATAACTGCGCGCCGCCACCGTATTGGCAAAAGCGAAAAATGAGGTGCTGTCGCCTCGCGAAGATTTCAGCCGCTCGATATTCAAACTGTGCTCGTGGTCGAGCATTCCCTGCAATCGTTCGCGGGACACGTATCTCTTGGAGCGGCCGTAAATTGCATCGCTCACCGCCATGTCGTAGGCCGAAATGGATTTCGAAATAGTGCCCGCGGCCGCGCCTACCTTGAAGAACCAGCGGGCGACCTCTTGCCCCGCGCCGATTTCCGCAAACGTGCCGTAGAACGAGGGGTCCAGATTGATTTCCAGGGCCTTCTGATTGGTGCTCAGTTTCGGCCGTTCGTCGCGTTCCATGATTGCCTCATCCAACTTCGCACAAAGTAACTGAATCGCGCACTTTTCGCGAGTATACACCTCACGCCGGCGTGGCCCGCGGTTGGTGTTTGCCGTCCGCGCGAAAACCTAAACGCGGGGTCGCGAATTGGATTCGATCTCCGCTTTCGTCTGGCGCGCGACCCATGCTAACGTCCTCTCCTTTAACGGCGCATTAAAGAGCCTCCCAATTCAAGGCACGAAAGGCCCGCTCGCGAATGTCGTCAGCTTCCGCGCCCCGAAACTCGGCCCGTTCTGATTTTTACATAGTGGCGCTAATCGCGCTCGGCGTGGTGGTGATCCACATTCTCACCAATGGCCGCTACGGCTTCCACCGCGATGAGTTGCAAGTGCTCGACGATGCCCGCCATCCGGCGTGGGGCTACGTCACCTATCCGCCGCTGAATCCTTTCCTCGAGCGCATCTCGCTCGCGCTATTCGGATTTTCGCTGGTGGGGCTGCGCCTTTTCTCCGCGCTAGCGCAAGGCGCCGTGCTGATCCTCACCGGCCTGATGACTCGCGAACTGGGCGGCGAGCGTCTCGGGCAAATCGTGGCGGTCTGCGCCGTGGCGATTTCTCCGGCGCAGCTTTTCTGGGGCACGGAATTTCAGTACGGCTCATTCGACTATCTTTTTTGGGTGCTGCTCGCTTTCTGCGCGGTGCGCTTGCTGCAATCGGACGACCCGCGCTGGTGGCTGGGCATCGGCGCATCCATCGGCCTGGGCATGATGACGAAGTACACCATGGGATTTTTCGTCGCAGGACTCGTAGGGGCTGTTCTCGTGACTCCCGCGCGGCGCTTTCTGAAATCCCGCTGGCTCTGGCTGGGCGCAGCTCTGGCCGTGCTGATTTTTCTGCCGAACCTGATCTGGCAATTCCACCACGACTTTGTGTCGCTGCACTTCCTGCAGCACATTCACGCGCGCGATGTCGGCACGGGCCGCACGCACGGTTTTTTCAAAGATCAGTTTGTAATCAGCACGAATCTCTTTGCGGCTCCGCTATGGATTGCGGGGCTGTACTATTTTTTCGCCGCTGCGGACGCCAAACGCTTCCGCCTGCTGGGCTGGACCTACGCGGTTACGTTTGCAATTTTCTTTTTCGCTAAAGGGCGCGGCTACTATGTGGGCCCGGCCTACCCGATGTTGTTCGCGGGCGGCGCGGTGCTGGGCGAGCGCTGGGTCGCATCGCTATCCATCTCCG
Source organism: Candidatus Acidiferrales bacterium (assembly GCA_049694295.1). Classification (GTDB taxonomy): domain Bacteria; phylum Acidobacteriota; class Terriglobia; order Acidiferrales; family UBA7541; genus Palsa-295. Next base: position 1,824 of record JBAVQT010000390.1, on the reverse strand, counting down.
CGTCGCGCTGGGCGAAGGGCGTGGCTTTCGGCGCATTGGCAATCGGCGCGGTGTGCGCCGGGGCCTTTATTCTGCCGATCGCGCCGGTAAACTCTCCGAGAAATATTGCCCTTAAACTGAATGGCGACCTGCGCGAAGAGGTCGGCTGGCCGGAACTGGTCAGGTCCATCGCCGACATTCGCGATTCTCTGCCCGCCGACGAACGCAACGGCCTTGGCATACTGGCCGCCAATTACGGCGAAGCCGGCGCCCTGCAGCTCTACGGGCCGGCGTATGGATTGCCGCGCGTCATGAGCGGGGTGAATTCATTCTGGGAGCGCGGTTACTCGAATCCCGCTCCGCAAACGCTGATCGTGGTGGGTTTCGACTTCGAATTCATGCAATCAACCTTCGATTCCTGCGAGTTGGCCGGGCATAACGGCAACCCCTACGGACTTAAGAATGAGGAATCCTCGGAACACCCCAACATTTATCTGTGCCGCGGCCTCCGGAAATCCTGGCCTGAATTTTGGAAGGATTTTCAATATTTCGGCTAGCGGGGCGTGCCAGGTTCCACTCTGGAGAGCGGCAGCTCGCCGGCCGCGCTCACCGAGTGTCGAAATCTTTTCGCGCAACTTCACACCCCGCGCTTGTGTTCGTACATCTATAGGGTTTCTAATGCTGGCGTTACGAACCGACCGCTCCCAGGAGGCGCCCCATGTCATCGTTTGAACAAAACTCCGTGCCCGCGTCGCTGACCGACCGTCTCTCCGCGGCCACCTCCGAATTGCATGCTCTGGAGGAGCTGGTAAAATCCGGCGATCTCGATGCTCGTGTGCTCCACGAGTTTCGCAACGCCGTCGACCACATCCGCAACACGTCGTGGGCCGTGCAGCAATGGGTAGGCGCCACCGATCGCAGCGCCGATCCCTACACTCTGCTTCCCAAACTTTCCGCAGCCCGCGTGCTTCGCGGCACGCAACTGGCTCACGATCTGAGCCTCGATCTGCAGACCAGCGAGGTGGGGATCGAGACGGAGGGCATTCGGGAGCTCTTCCTCGCCATAGACGACCTGAATCGCCGTCTGGCAACCATTTTCAATCGCGACTAACGCCGGCAACAAACATTGGCGGGGCGTTGGTGGATCGTGGACGGTTCGTCCCCCCGCGGCACCGCACGGCAATTCCCCGGCGACTTTTGCACCTTGGTCACCATTCTCGTTGTACAATTCTCGTTGTACAATCCCCCCGTCCCAAAATTTCAAGCGAGAGGCGCCCCAGCGCATGGCCATCAGCGCACCATCTCCATCGAACCCTTCCGTAGGCGCCTCTTCCACCAATACCGCGGCCCTCTCGATGGTCACCACTCTTTTCTTCATGTGGGGATTTCTCACCAGCCTCAACGACATACTGATTCCCCATCTAAAATCCATTTTCGAACTCAATTACGCGGAAGCGATGCTGATCCAGTTCGCTTTCTTCTCTTCCTATTTCGTTTTCTCGCTGCCCTCCGGCAAACTGATCGACGCAGTCGGCTACAAAAAAGCCATGGTTGCCGGACTCTTCACCATGGGCGCCGGCGCGTTTCTCTTCATTCCCGCGGCCATGGTCCCGTCCTTCCCATTTTTTCTGATCGCGCTGATCGTGCTGGCCGCGGGGATGACGATTCTCCAGGTCTCCGCGAACCCTTACGTTGCCGTGCTGGGACCGGAGCGCACCGCCGCCAGCCGCCTGAATCTGGCGCAAGCTTTCAATGCATTGGGAACCACGATCGGACCACTCATCGGCGGTTTTCTGATTCTGGGAGCCGCGCCTCTGGCGGTGGAGCAACTTCACAAGCTTACCG
>JBAVQT010000389.1:0-4830 GCA_049694295.1 Candidatus Acidiferrales bacterium | reverse complement strand
CCTCAGAGCTTCCAGCGCGCCGAGCCGTCCGCGCATCGCTCCGCCCCGGCGGGCGCGCGAGGCCGGTTCGTCGAGAACCCGCTCGATCAGCTCTTCGGTGATGCGCGCGATGCGCTGCCGTTCGTCGGCTGAAACTTCCGGCATGCCTTTCAGCTTTTCCTCGAGCAGCGCGCGGCGGTGCGCGTGGAAACGGTCGCGAAGATCGTCCACGATGGAGGCGGATTCCAGCGCGGCGCGCCAGGAGGCGAATTTGGCTAGATGCTCGGCAATGATGGATTCGGCGCGCGGAATTTCGGCCTCGCGCGCTTTCTTATTCTGCTCCACCACTTCGCCCAGGTCGTCGATGTTATAGAGGTACAGATTGTAAAGTCCGGCCGCGGAGGCGTCTACGTTGCGCGGCACTCCCAGATCCACAACGAATACGGGGCGTCCCCCGCGAGCTGCAATGGCCGCATCAAGCTGTGCGCGCGTCAGCACCGGCGCGGACGCGGAAACCGAGGTGATCAAAATGTCCGGCTCGCCAAGCACGGTCTCGAGCGATTCCCACGACGCAGCCTCGCCACCCATCCGCGCGGCCAGCTCGGCGGCGCGGTCAAATGAACGATTGACCACCCGCAGCGAGCCAATGCCGCGATTGCGAAGATGCTCCACCACCTGCTCCGCCACGGCGCCGGCGCCCAAGCAGAGCGCCGCGCGGCCCTTGAGCGTGCCGAAAACTCGTTCGGCGAGCTTCACGCCGGCAAGCGCCACTGACATGGGACGCGCTCCGACTTCCGTCTCGGCGCGCACCCGCTTGCCCACCTCGAGCGCGCCTTGGAAAAGACGATTCAGCACCGGCCCGGTGGTGCCCGCTTCCAGGGCCTGCGCGTAAGCGGTCTTGAGCTGCCCGAGAATTTCGGCCTCGCCGAGAAGCATCGAGTCAAGCCCCGCGGAGACGCGATAAAGATGCCGGACGGCATCGGAGCCGGACCAGCGGTAAAGCCGGCCGTCGAATTCCGCGCGGGGAATGCGATGGAAATCGGTGAAAAATTCTTCCATGGTCTGCAGCGAGGGATTCGCGCCGGAAGAGGCAACGATATCCGATGAATCGGCCGGCACGCCGTAGAGTTCGCTGCGATTGCACGTCGAGAGCACCACCGCTTCCTCGAGAATACCGAGGCGCCGCAGTTCGCTGGCGGCGTCCAGCGCCTGTTGAGGAGTAAACGCGATTCGCTCGCGCAGCTCGACGGGAGCGGTGCGATGATTGCACCCGATCAGCGAGACGCGGATGCGCCGCGCGGCGGACGATTCGGATTGTGCGAGCGCTGGCATCAGAAGAAACGGTGAAAACGCGTGAGATAAAGATTCACGAAAGTATAGCTGAAAAGCACCAGCACGAAATTAAGCGCGCAGAGCAGCGCAGCGCGCGCCCCGCGCCAGCGCGAAATTCGCGAAAGATACAGATACGCGACGTAAACCGCGAGAATGAACATCGTGATCAGGACCTTGGGATCGGTCCACGAATAGCCGCCGCTCAGGCGATGCTGCCAGACGAACCCGAAAGAAACCCCGAAAATCAGCGCGACCAGGCCGACCAGCACGCTGCTGCGAGCCATGCGGTCCAGCACATCCAGCGCCGGAAATCGCCAGAACGCCGCGCCCAGCTGGCGCGAGTGCAGCAGGCGGTCCTGTAGTAGATAAATCAGACTCAGCACAAACGAAAGCGCAAACGCCGCGTAGGCCCAGGTGTTGAGCGTGACGTGCAGCGCAAATAGCGAACCGCGCGGCACGGCCGGATCGGCCACGCTGGAGGGGCCCAGTATCTGGAGGGTCGCGAGCCAGCAAAAAAGAAGCAGCGTCACGAAAGCCCCCACGGTGCGTTGGCGATGGAAAAGCTCGAGGCCCAGATAGGTGACGCCCAGAAGCCACGCGAAAAGCGACATCGATCCGTAGAGGTCGTTGTAAGGCACCGTCTGAATCCAGCGCGAGCGCTCCAGCAGCGCAAAATAGTGCACCACAATTCCAGCCGCGAGCAGCAGCGTGGCGAAGCGCCCCAGCCACGCGTGCGGAGAGTAGAGTATCCGCGCGTAGCAGAGAAAACTGGCGGCGTAGACCGCCAGCGCGACAATTGCCAGATGATGTGTCATGTGCAGGGCGAAACTCGGATTATAGCCCCGAACGGGGCGGCCTGTCGTGGGGCGCAGGCCGACGGCGGAGGCCGCGGTCATCTGCTATGATCGAGCCAGGGACGGTGGCGGCTTGATCGTTGAAAACAAGAAAGCGTTGATGCTGCGGGCGTGCCGCGGCGAGGCCACGGAACGCGTGCCGGTCTGGATCATGCGCCAAGCGGGACGGTATTTGCCGGAATATCAGGCGGTGCGCGCGAGGCATTCGTTCCTTGAAATTTGCAAGACCCCAGACGTGGCCGCGGAGGTGTCGCTGCAGCCCTACCGCATCCTCGGCGTGGACGCCATCATCGTTTTCTCGGATATTTTGATCGTCGCGGAAGCCATGGGCATGCCGCTGGACGTACCAGACGCTGGGCCGGTCCTGCACGATCCGGTTCGCGACCTGGCAGCGGTGCGGCGTCTGCGCGATTTCGATCCGGAGACCGAAACGCGCTTCGTCGGCGACGCCATTCGCGCGATCGTCCGCGAGGCGGGGCCTGACATACCGGTGATCGGTTTCGCGGCGGCGCCGTGGACTCTGGCCTGCTATATGATCGAAGGCCGCACGCGCGGCGATATTTCGCTCGCGAAAAAAATGTTGCGCGAAGAGCCTGCGCTGCTGCGCGAGCTGCTCGGCCGCATCGCCGCAGCGACCGCGAAATATTTGCGCGCCCAGATCGAAGCCGGAGCGGCGGTGGTGCAGCTCTTCGACACCTGGGCCGGCGAGCTGAGCGCCGCCGAGTATGAGGAATTTGAATTGCCGGCCACGCAGCGCGTGATCGAAATGCTGGGGCGCGTCGAAACGCCTAAAATAGTCTTCGCGAAAGGCTCCGCGCGGCATCTGGCAAATCTCGCGCGAACGGGCGCAAACGTCGTAAGCGTGGATTGGCACACCGATCTCGCAGGTGCGCAGCGAGAGTTCGGCGGGCGCGTGGCGCTGCAGGGCAATGTGGACCCGGCCATACTACTCGGTGACGAAGCGGTCGTCCGCGCCGCTGCGCGCGCCGCAGTCGAAAAAACGGGCGGACGCGGGCATATTCTGAATCTCGGCCACGGCATTCTTCCGACCACGCCTGTGGCGAATGCGCGCGCCTTCGTCGAGGCCGGCCAGAGCGCGCCCGTCTCCGCCGCAGCGCCCGCGGCGCATGCCGAGGTCACTGCAGAACGCGCGCCCATGGGCTCAGCGGACAGAGCATGACCAACGACAACGAAAATCGAGCGGCGCACACGGGCGGCAAATTCGAGGTCGGACAACTTTCCGACGCGACGCTCGAGAAATACAATCGCCCCGGCCCGCGTTACACCAGCTATCCCACCGCGCCGGTCTGGAAAGACGACTTCGGCCCCGCCGATCTCGAGCAGGCCTACGCGCAAGCGAATGAACTCTCGACGCCGCTCTCGCTCTACCAACATCTTCCCTTCTGCGAGAGTCTCTGTCTTTTTTGCGCGTGCAACGTCTCGATCCAGAAAGACAAGAGCGTCACGATCCCCTATCTCGCGGCGCTGCGCCGCGAGGTCGAGCACGTAGCCGCGCGCGTTTCGCCAAAACGCCAGGTGATCCAATTTCATTGGGGCGGCGGCACACCCACCTATTTGACTCCCGCGCAACTGGAAGAGCTGTTCGGCGCCACGCGCGAGCGCTTTACCTTTGCGCCCGACGCCGAAATCGGCATCGAGATCGATCCTCGCGTCACCAGCGTCCTGCACCTGGAAACGTTGCGGCGCCTGGGATTCAACCGCCTCAGCATGGGCATCCAGGATTTTGAGCCGCGCGTGCAGCAGGCCATTCACCGCGTGCAGCCCTATGAAATGACCCGCGATCTGATCGTCGCGGCGCGCGAGTTGGGATTTGCCAGCCTCAACGTCGACCTGATCTACGGGCTGCCTCATCAGACCGCCGAAAGTTTTCGCGTCACCATCGAGCGGACGCTGACGCTCGCGCCCGATCGCGTGGCTATGTTCAGCTACGCGCACGTGCCCTGGATGAAGAAACAGCAGGGCTCCTTCCAGATGTATCTGCCGGAAGGCAGAGAAAAATTCCGAATTTTTCGCGCCGGCCTGGAAACTTTTTTGGACGGTGGGTATGACTACATCGGGATGGACCATTTCGCGCGGCCCCAGGACGAGCTGGCGCGCGCGCAGCGCAATCGGACGCTCCACCGCAATTTTCAGGGCTACACCACCAAGGCCGGCGCCGATCTCTACGGCATGGGCGTGAGCGCGATCAGCGCGATTGGCGGCGCCTACGCGCAAAATCGCCGCGAGGTGCCCGCATATCAGGAGACGGTCGCGCAGCGCGGCCTCGCAACGATGCGCGGATACAAGCTCTCCCAGGATGACGTGATCAGGCGCGCCGTGATCGGCCGCCTGCTCTGCCACACGATGATACCGAAGCACGAAGTCGAAGCGGAGTTCGGCATCGCCTTCGACGAATATTTCGCGGCCGAGCAGCCGCGCCTGCGCGATTTCCGCGAGGAAGGCTTAATCGACCTCGACGCTCGCGAAATTCGCGTCACGCCGCTGGGACGAATATTCATACGCAACGTGGCCATGACCTTTGACCGCTACCTCACCGATCAACAGGCGGAGATCAAACCGCTGTTTTCGAAAACGCTGTAGACTCGCCGAGCCCGCATGCCTGATCTCACACACGCATCGAATCACGTCGTCATCGTCGGCGCCG
>JBAVQT010000388.1:0-4379 GCA_049694295.1 Candidatus Acidiferrales bacterium | reverse complement strand
AGGAGTGGGAATCATCACTTTGACTGCCATGCGTCTTGCCTCCCTATTGGATGCAGCACGAACTCAATAAACTTCCGATACAGACTATGCGTCTGAAACGGTCTTGATGCTACGCAGTCGCGGTACCGGAAGACGGCTCAATCTCCTCGGAATCATACGCAGTGCGATCATCTTGCAAACGCCAGGATGTCAAATCCCGCGGCTCGCCCTTCTGAATGCTAACGATGATGTAACTGTACCAGGGCCAAGCATGCTCACGATCGTATTCACTCGGGCGCGCTGGAGCGTCAGGATGCGAATGATACCAGCCGAGAAGCTCCAGTTGGGCGGCGCGAGCGGTTTTTTCGGCCAGCAGCACATCTCCGGGCGTAACCTCGAAGCGATTGCGTGGCGAGTCGTCGCGGCGATTTGCCAGCGGAAGCAGTTCGAGCACTTCGCGCGAGCCGTCGCGGTCGCAGCCGAGTAGCGCACCGCAGCATTCGTGTGGATAGGTTTCGACACCATGCGCGCGAATTCGCTGAATCAAGTCCTTGCCGGCTTTCAACACCGCGCCGCTCATTCCTCGCTCCAAAACCGCTCGCTCAAATATTTCTCCCCTGAATCCGGAAAGATGGTGACGATGACTGCTTCCTCTCCCGGAGCTAGTTCGCGCGCCACATCGAAGCAAGCAAGTAGAGCGGCGCCTGCGCTAACGCCCGCAAGGATTCCCTCTTCGCGAGCGAGACGCTTTACCATTTTCTGCGCGGGCTCAGTTTCAATCGCGACGTCTTCGTCTGCCAGCGATGGATCGTAAATCTTAGGCACGATGGCGGTAGCCATGTGCTTCAGACCCTCGAGGCCGTGGAAACCGGAATCGGGCTGCACGCTGACGCAACGGATTTTCGGATTCAGTTCTTTGAGGCGGCGCGTGGTGCCGACGAAAGTGCCGCTGGTGCCGAGGCCAGCGACGAAATGAGTGACGCCGCCGGCGGTCTGCTCCCAGATTTCAGGCGCAGTGGTGTTGTAGTGCGCGAGAGGATTGGCGGGATTTCCGTACTGATCGGGATAGAAATATTTTTCAGGATCCGCATCGAAAATTTCTCTCACGCGCCGAATAGCACCGTCGGTGCCCTCGTCTCCCGGCGTGTAAACGATGTCAACGCCATAGGCTTCGAGAATGTGCTTGCGCTCGGGAGAAGCGCTGGTAGGCAGACACAGCTTGACGCGGTACCCGAGGGCAGCGCCGATCATGGCGTAGGCAATGCCGGTGTTGCCGCTGGTGGCGTCGAGAATAATTTTTCCGTGTCGCAACAAGCCGCGGCGCTCGCCATCGCGAATCATGGAGAGCGCGGCGCGGTCTTTCACCGACCCACCGGGATTGAGCCATTCGGCCTTAGCGCAAATTTGCGCGTTGGGAAAATCGGACGCAATGCGTTCGAGGCGCAGCAGTGGCGTGTGGCCGATGCGATCGAGCAGGTGCTGGCCTGCGGCTGGACGCGAGCCTGCTGAATTTTCTTTCGACGGCGATTTGGAAAGCGCACTCACCGGATTCAAAGTCCATTCCCAGACTGTGACGCGACCACGGCGAACCGCGGCGCGGAGTCCGAAAAGTTTAGCAGAATGAGCCGCGTCATGGCAGGACTGCATCGACCTGCAACACCAGGAAGATTGGATGCGCGCGGGCACGATTGGAAGCGAATATTTGGGCTTTACAGGAGCGAGGAGGGACCATATTCTGGAGGGGCCATGTGGTACGTCAATAAGCTGTTTAATCAAGCGCAGGTGGAATCGCTTTCGGCGAAGGGATTTCTGGTGCGAAATTCCGGCGGCGTGGTGCGCATCGAGAAGTATTCGTGCGGTGCGGAACTGCGCAAGACGCCGCGCGGCGAATTTCAGATGACCAAAATTCCCTGCATTATGCTGCAGGGGCAGTTCACGCGGCTTTGGGACGCGGGCTATCAGAAATTCCTACTGAACCATGAAGGCAGGAAGGCGCCGGCGCGAGCGATACAGCTGGCCGAACTGCGGCGATTCAACGAAGAGTTGCGGACCGCACTGGGCGTGCCCACTTATTACAATGAGGCTCTGGGTTCGACCTGCCATGTGACGGTGTACGATCGTGTGAAGGGCCGGCAGGGCGATGTGCCGGATGAATCTGTTGGCGCCATCGAAGAAGCGAAACACTAGTCGCTGGGCAAGAATTCCGCCGGCGCGGCGCTACCTTCCAAGCAAACTCAAGTTTCTCCTCGGTTTCAAATTGAGCCAAGGCCGAAAAGAAAAAACCAGAATTCCTTGAAATGAAAGCCCGAGCTGCTGCACCTGATTTTTATCTGAACGATTAGACCAGTTCGGAGCCCGCGAAAAAAAATCGGATTTCAAAAGCGGCAGTTTCAGGCGCATCCGAACCGTGGGTGCAATTATTTTGAATGCTGGTGCCGAGATCCTTGCGAAGGGTGCCGGGAGCGGCCTTGGCCGGATCGGTGGCGCCCATGAGATCGCGCCACTTGGCTATTGCACTCTCAGCCTCAAGCGCAAGGACTACAACCTTACCCGAACTCATGAATTGGGTGAGGTCTTTGAAGAACGGGCGCTCGCGATGGACGGCGTAGAAACCTTCCGCTTCGGTCATCGTGAGACGCAGTGACTTGACGGCTACGATCTGAAACTTTGCGGCGTTAATTCGGCTGATGATTTCACCGGCGAGGCCGCGAGAAAAAGCGTCGGGCTTGACGATTGCAAGAGTGCGTTCCACTGCCATTCGATTTTTCTCCCATAATGCGATTTGTGCTGCTGAATCGTTGCGCCACGCAGCGCTCGAAAGTTGAAATCCTCCAACCTTCCCGGCAAAAAAAGGGCACCGGACGCAAAGCCCGCGCAAGACCCAAACTTATATTACGTTTCCGGCGCTTACTTCTTTCGGCGCTCGGATGACTTTGAAGCGGACCTTTTGCTTTTGCCGGATTTCGACGCCATACCGGATTTTGATTTCGACTTGGGGCTGCGGAGCACCGACGCGAGAGTGCTGCCGATGTCGGCGGGACTCTGCACGGTGTGAATACCGGCGACGCGCATGGCTTTGTATTTGTCGGCGGCTGTTCCCTGTCCACCGCTGATGATCGCGCCGGCGTGGCCCATGCGGCGACCGGGAGGCGCAGTTTGCCCGGCGATGAAGCCAACGACGGGTTTCTTCACATGCTTCTTGATAAAAGCCGCAGCGATTTCCTCTGCATTGCCGCCGATTTCACCGATCAGGACAATCGCGCGGGTGTCGGGATCGTTGTTGAAGAGCTGGATGGCATCGAGAAACGACGTGCCGATAATCGGATCGCCGCCGATGCCAATGCAGGTGGACTGGCCGATGCCGAGCGCGGTGAGCTGCGCGACGGCTTCGTAGGTGAGAGTGCCGCTGCGGCTGACCAATCCGACGTGACCCTGCTTGTGAATTGAACCGGGCATGATGCCGATCTTGCACTTGCCGGGAGATATGATGCCCGGGCAATTGGGGCCGATGAGACGCGTCCTGGAATTTTTCAGTGCGGCAGCCACGCGGACCATGTCGAGCGTGGGAATACCTTCGGTGATGCAGATCACCAGCGGCAACCCGGCATCAATACCTTCGAGAATGGCGTCCGCAGCGAAGGGAGGCGGCACGAAAATCACGGAAACGTTTGCGCGCGTGACTTTGACCGCTTCGGCAACGGTGTTGAACACCGGAACGCCGAGATGCTTGGTGCCGCCCTTTCCGGGCGTGACGCCGGCGACGATTTTAGTGCCGTAGTCGAGCATCTGCTGGGAATGAAAGCTGCCCTCGCGTCCGGTGAGACCCTGAACGATGAGGCGCGTGCTCTTATCAACCAGAACGCTCATCGCGCACCTCCGGCAAGTGCAACGACCTTTTGCGCGCCGTCCTTCATGCCGGTGGCGACGGTGAAATTAAAACCGGAGTTGCGCAGAATTTCCTGGCCCTTATCCACATTGGTGCCTTCCATGCGGATGACGACGGGAAGCTTGAATTTCAGTTCGCGAGCAGCATTAACCACGCCGCTGGCGAGAACGTCACACCGCAGAATGCCGCCAAAAATATTGACGAAGACGGCCTTCACGTTGGGATCGCTCAGCAGCAGACGGAAGGCGTTTTTCACCTGCTCTTCGGAAGCGCCGCCGCCGACGTCGAGGAAGTTCGCGGGGCTGCCTCCGCTGAGTTTGATGATATCCATGGTGGCCATCGCAAGGCCGGCGCCATTGACCATACAGGCAATGTTGCCATCGAGCTTGATGTAGTTGAGTTTGAATTTCGAGGCTTCGACCTCGAGCGGCGTTTCTTCATCGACGTCGCGAAGCTCCTTGAACTCAGGATGGCGATAGAGCGCGTTGTCGTCAAAAGTGACTTTGGCGTCGAG
>JBAVQT010000387.1:0-3075 GCA_049694295.1 Candidatus Acidiferrales bacterium | reverse complement strand
GCGGTACGGCGAAGAACTGGGGCTCGGTCCCTATTATCGCGGGCGCACCGCCGCGAGCGCCGCGGTTGAAAGCACCGAAGCATGCGAGAGTGCCCGCGCCGAATCGCGTGCGGACGCGCCGGTTGCGATGGCGGCTGCTGCGTCATCGCGCGAGATCGCGGCGCCTGCTTCGGGAGGTGTTGCCGCCGCTGCGGCTGCCGCGAAATCGCCAATGGCTGCACAGGTCGCCGCAAGCGCGCGTCCGATCTTGCCGATCGCGCCGGGCAGCTCGCTCTTTGAATCGGCGGAACGCATTGCGGGCGATTCGCTCGAACGCATTCGCGAAGATATCGGCGACTGCAAGCGCTGCAAGCTGCACAAGACACGGACCAATATTGTGTTCGGCGTCGGCAATCCCAAGGCCGAGCTGGTGTTCGTCGGCGAAGGTCCGGGGCACGATGAAGATCTGAAGGGTGAGCCGTTCGTGGGCCGCGCGGGGAAATTGCTGACGCAGATGATCGAGGCGATGAGCCTGCGGCGCGAGGATGTGTATATCGCCAACGTGGTGAAATGCCGGCCCCCGGAAAATCGCCTCCCGGAGCGCGACGAGATTGCCACCTGCTCGCCGTTCTTGATGCGCCAGATCGACGCGATCCATCCGAAAGTAGTTTGCTGCCTGGGCGCCTGCGCGGCGCAGACGCTGCTGGGCACCACTCAGGGAATTTCGAAATTCCGCGGCGAGTGGTTCGATTTCCGCGGCGGAAAATTGATCGCCACCTATCATCCGGCCTACCTGCTGAGAAATCCGCCCGCCAAAAGTGAAGTCTGGAAGGATTTGCAGAAAGTGATGGCGGTGCTGGGACTTCAGCCGAAGAAGCGGTAGAGCTTTTTCGTCTTCTTCCGCAAGGCAAATTCGTTGGGAATCGTACTGGGATTGACCGGAGCGCTGTGCTGGGGCATAGCGGACTTCTCCGCGCGCTTTTCGTCGCGCCGCGTGGGCGCCTACCGCACGCTTTTCTTCATGCAGTTTTTCGGATTCATTGCGCTCTCGGCATATTTGAAATGGACGGGCGCGTTCGGCGCGGCAGGCATCGCCAGCGGATGGCGTCCGTGGGCGCTGGCCGTGGTTGCGGGGCTGCTGAATATGGCGGCATCGCTTTCGCTGTACCATTCGTTTGAAGTGGGCGTGATGAGCATCGTCGCGCCGGTGTCGTCGAGCTATCCGGCGCTGACGGTGGCGCTGGCGCTCGCGAGCGGCGAACGGATCGGGCTGGTGCGAGGCGCGGGACTCGCGGCCACGCTCGCGGGCGTGATACTGGCGGCGATATCGTTTGCGCGGCGTGGCGAAGAATCGGGCGCTTGCGGTGGCGCCGCTGCTGATGACGCAGCAGCGCGTGCGCCGCGAGGCGACGCCATCCACACTCACGTTGCGCCGCAAGCCGCTGTGCCGGCGGGCCTCGCGAAAGGCGTCGTCTGGGCGATTGCTGCGGCCCTCGGGTTTGGCATCCTATTTTGGATGCTGGGATTTTACGTGGTGCCGGCGGTGGGCGCGGGAGTTTCCGTGTGGGTGATGCGGCTGACGGCCATCGCGACGCTGTTCTTATTTTCATTTCCGGCGCGTCAAACGGTGCGGATGCCGCGCGGATCGGTCTGGTGGCTGCTCGCGGCCATCGGATTGATGGACACCGCGGCTTTCGTGATCAATAACGCCGCACTGCACATTGGGCCGGTGTCGGTGGTGAGCGTGCTGGCTTCGCTCTACGGCGCGGTGACGGTGGTGCTGGCGTGGATTTTTCTGCGCGAGCGCCTGGAGTGGACGCAATGGTGCGGCATCGCGCTGATTTTCTGCGGGATCGTGCTCGTCAGCATCTGAAACACTCGAACCGCCCGCGGCCACGCCCGGCGCGGAGCATCGCGGGTCACCTGATACACTAATCTCCGGAAATGAAATTCAGCCGGCAATCTTCGAAAGGCCAGCCCACGGTGAAAGCGCGATGAGCGCGCGATTTTGCGAGGTCGCGCTGCCCGTGCCGCTGCGCTCGGCATTCACTTATGCCGTGCCGGAGCGCTTCGACGGCTTGGATTTGACGGGCTGTCGCGTGCTGGTGCCATTCCGCAATCGTGCGATGGTGGGCGTGGCGCTGCGGCGCACCCATCAGCCACCCGATGTGAAGCGCGTGCGCGAGATCGCCGAAGTTCTTGATGCGCTTCCCGCGCTTCCCGAAAAACTGATCGAGCTGGGCGAGTGGGTTGCCAAGTATTACCTTGCGCCGGTGGGTGAATCGTTTCGCGCCATGCTCCCGCCGGAAACGCAACTGCGCCACGAGCGTGAATTTCTGCTGACTGAAGCGGGGCGAGGCTATCGCGATGATTTGCAGTCGGCCGACGCGCGAACTGACGACGAAGACGCGGAGCTAGCGCTCCTGCGACTTTTCGGCGCGGTTGATGACCAGCCGCTGCCCTCGCGGCGAGCCGCGAAGCTTCGCGGAGGTGAGGCGCGGGCCGAAGCGTTGGTGCGGCGGGGCATCCTGACCGCCTGCGAAGTGGCGCTGCGGCGCAAGACGCGGATGCAGAAAATTGTGGCCTGGAACGAAGAGCGAACCGAGCCGGCCGCGAGCGCTGCGGAAGAAAAAATTCGTGAGGTGCTGACCGCAACGCGAGGCCCGCTGCCGCTGGGGCTGCTGATCGAACAGGCCAGGGTATCGCGCGCCGCGCTCGCGCGCATGGAAAAATCTGGACGCCTCAAGACCTGGGAAGAACCCATGGTCGCGGAAGAAGACCCGTGGGATACCGACTTTGCGCCTCCCGCGAACGAACTGAACGCCGAGCAGAAACACGCGCTCGCGGAAATCTGGCGATGGATCGTGGCCGATAAATTCGAAGCGGCGCTGCTGCACGGCGTCACCGGCAGCGGAAAAACGGAGGTGTATCTCGGCGCGATCGAAGCGGCGCTTTCGCGCGGTAAGTCGGCCATCGTGCTGGTGCCCGAAATCGCGCTGACGCTGTGGCTGGGGCGCCTGGTGCGGGCGCGCTTTGGCGCGGAGGTGGCCGTGTTGCACAGCGGCCTGCCGGATATCGAGCGTGCGCGCGAATGGT
>JBAVQT010000386.1:0-4195 GCA_049694295.1 Candidatus Acidiferrales bacterium | reverse complement strand
CGTTGACGAGTGGTTCGCCTTCGTGATGATCGGTCTTTGAAGAATTGCCGTTGGACATGCGAAAAACCTCCTGACGGATTGGGCATCGGCCTCGAGTACCATTGCGCCGCCCGCGTGCTGCGCCGATACTGATTGTAGCATCAGCCACGGGCTCCCAATGGACCACGGCAAAGCCACGCCCACCCAAACGGAAATTGACGCCGAGAGCAGGCTGCTCCGCCGTCTCCGCATCCTGGTCTATCTCACACTCGATTCGATCGCCTCGGGAGACTTATCCGCCGAAGAGGCGTCTGGGATGATCGCGGCGACCCGAAAAGTGGCTCTCGAAATGTTTCCCGGCAAGGAAAATGCCTTCGACCTGCTCTACCGTCCTAAGTTTCAGCGCCTGATGCACGCAGTATATCGTCTGCAATAACCGTACCCGCAACACCCCTCCGCCGCTTTACCAATGCATTCCCGCAATCGCTGCGTGCCACCAGCCCGAAGCGTAAATCCGCAACGCGATGATTCCGATCCCGATAAGCGTGCCCAGCAGCGCCCGCCATTCGCGATTGCGACGATATTGCGCCCATGAGAAATGCGATGGAGCTTCTCCGGCGGTCGCGCGGCGAGCGCCCGAAATACGCGGCAAAAAAAGCGGGACGCGCGCGACGTACTCTTCGAACGCCGCTCCGTATCGAGCGCGAAGGTCGGACTCCTCATTTCGCATGACGGCGTAGTAGACCGCGGCGAAGTAGCCGAGGATGATCGCGCCGGAAATCCAGGAGCGCCCTGCAACGGCAAATCCCAGGGCCATCAGCGCGCTTCCGAAGTACAGCGGGTTGCGCGTGCGCGCGTAAGGTCCGGAAGTCGCAAGTCGCTGGTACTTCACCAGGTAGCCCGCCGCATACGCGCGAATCGCGAGCCCCGCGATCGCGATCAGCGCGCCATAAAAAATCGAACGCAGCGTGGAGGCGGCAAAAAACCAAAAAAGAATTCCCACCGGATAGCCCAGCCGCACGCGCCAGCGCATCCAGAGACTACGATTCTGTTGCGTCTGTAAATTCACGAGCGCGTCGCTCCCAGGCGGCGCGCGACGGCAGCCGCAACTTGATCCACTGTAATGGAAAGCATGGCCGCCGAATAGGCCGCGCCGCGGCGATAGGTCGTTTCGCTCCAGCGTGGATTGCGAACCGCGATATCGCCCGCCGTGTAAGGGCCATTGCGCGCGGGATCCGTGGGGCCGAAGAGCCCAATCGTGGGCGCGCGAAGCGCCGAGGCGAGATGAAGTGGTCCCGTGTCCGCTGAAACGACGAACCGGGCGCGACGCAACAGAGCCATGAGCGGGCCGAGCCCTAGCGGCAGCGCGACAGGCGGCGGATCGCCTGCGGCAGCGATCACCGCGCGAGCGAGGTCCTCTTCCCCGGGTCCATGCGTCACCACCCCGCGCCAGCCATATTGCGGCGCGAGGCGGCGATGCAATTCACCATAGCGCTCCGGCGGCCAGCATTTCGAGCGCCACCCTCCGCCGGGATTCACCACAAAGAATTGTCCCAGCGAATGCGCATCGAGTTGTCGCGAAACTTTGGCGTCATCCTCCGCGTGGATGGCGAGCGAAAATCGCGCCGGTGCGGAAAGCGTTCGCGCTCCGGCTTCGATCGCCAGCGTGAGGTTATGATCTACCTTGTGCGCGCCCCGAGGATTGAACCGATCCGTGTAGAGCACCGCAGCCAGTCCTTCGCGCGCGTAGGCGGCGCAAAAGCCGATGCGGCGCGGCGCGCCCGATGCAAAAGCCAGAAGCGCAGATTTGTAGAGCGCCTGAAAATCGATCGCGCAGGTATATTTCGTCGCGCGCAGCAGGCGTACAGTCGAGGCTATGGCCGCCGCGCTCATCCGATTCAGCGGTATCGCGCGATTCAAGTCCGGATTCCCGTCCAGCACGCGCGACCACTTCGGGTCGATGACCCAGTCAATCCGAGCGGCCGGAAAGGTATCGCGCAAAGCGGCGGCGGCGGGCAGCGCATGCACCACGTCGCCCAGGGAGCCGAGCCGCACCAGCAGAAATCGAGGCTCAGGCATTTCGTCCGCTGCGGAGCCGCGCCAGAAGATCGCGCGTGGAATGATTTTTGGGATCGCCGACGATGGCTACGCGAATTCCGAGTAACGCGGCGGCATCGCGTTCGGGTTCCGGCAGCGTCGCGCTGGTGTAGTCGGTGCCTTTGGCGTGGACGTGCGGCTCGAATTCGCGCAGCAGCGACGCGGCGTTGGGCTCCTCGAAGAGAATCACGTAATCCACCGACGCGAGAGCCGCCACCAGTCCAGCGCGAGCTCGCTCGGTGAGGATCGGACGCCCCTCGCCTTTCAACCGCCGCGTGCTGGCGTCGGAGTTCACTCCCACCACCAGCAGATCGCCCTCGGCGCGCGCCGCGGCAAGATAGCGGACGTGGCCGGCGTGCAGCGTGTCAAAAACGCCGTTGGCGAAAACGATGGTTCGACCGGCGCGACGATGCTCGTCGAGCACAACCTGAAGGCCTTCGCGAGAGAGGATTTTCTCGCGCGTGTCCATTGGCGGGGTCGCGGATCGCCGCAAATCCTGAGGAGGCGTCATGAGCGCGACCCAGAGCCGCTCACGTCCGCGGCGCGGTGGCGTCGCCGCGAAGCGCCGATTCCAGCTCGGCGCGAGTGAGCGTTGCGGTGCGGCGCTTCATCACCACGATACCGCCCGCGTAATTCGCCAGATGCGCGGCCTCCAGATATGTAGCGCCGGCCGCGAGAGCCAGCGTGAATACCGCGATCACCGTGTCGCCCGCGCCGGTGACGTCCACGGAAGCGTCCGAACCATAAATCGGAATCTGTCGCGCAGCGGCCGCGCTGCCGGCGGCGGAGCGCTCGAAGAGTCCCATGCCATCTTTGCCGCGCGTAACTACCAGCGCCGCGAGGCCCAGGTCGCGCAAAGCGCGGCGGCCCAGGATTTCCAGTTGGCGCGGGTCATCGCCGATCCGCGAATGATAGGCCGCTTCCAGCTCGGCTTCGTTCGGCGTCGCCGCGATTATTCCCGCGCCGCGAAAATCGAGCAGGCGATAGCGCGAATCGAGCGTAATAATCTTCGCCGCCAGTCCCCGCACCAGCGCAGGCGAGACGGCCCCAAATCCATAATCGGAGACCAGCACGGCGGAGCAGCGGCGCGTCACGGAGCGAACCTTGCGAGCGAGCGCTGTTTGCACGCGTTCGGGAGGCGCATGATCCGGCTCGCGATCCACGCGAAGCACCTGCTGCTCGCCGGTGTGCGTCCAACCCGCGAGGAAACGGGTCTTCGATGGCGTGGTCCAGCCTCGAGCGGTCAGAATTCCGGACGGCGAGACGCCTTTGCCGCGGAAATACTCAACCAAGCGGCGGCCGCCTTCGTCGTCTCCGACCACGCCGATGGGCAAGACGCGCGCGCCTAGCCCGGCGAGATTGTTTACGGCATTTGCCGCGCCGCCCGGATAAAACTCGCTGCGTCGATGGCGCAGGATGAGAACGGGCGCTTCGCGCGAAACGCGGGAAATATCGCCGGACACGAATTCGTCCACTACCAGGTCGCCCAGCACAGCAATGGTTTGGCGCGGGAAAGCGGCCACGATGTCGAGCAGACGCGAAATATCCGCGGTCGAATCGGCGACCCGTGGCCTTGAGGACGCAGTGCGGCGCGAGCCCGGTTTCTTGCGAACGCTCTTCAACGAATCCCCCGCCTGGTAGTGTAGTGGAACGCCGCGCGGAACGGTATCACAGCGGCAAGCGGCGCTGCAATTTCACCGCCTAACCGTACGGACAACTAACCATTCTCCCGGTCCCGCCGGCTGGATTCGGTCTTGGCCATCACGGTCCGCCAGAATTCCTCTGCGCGATCTATGGTGAGGGAAATGCGGCAATAGGCCGGCGCGCGCAGCCGCCATGCCAACCCGGAGAGATTGAAGCGGTCCTTTTCGGTGCAGATCAGCGCGTCGGCTCCAGCGCTCGCCGCTTCCTCCTGTATCGAGTCCACTTCATCCCGCGTGTAGCGGTGATGATCCGGGAAAAACCTGTGGCCTGCGACCGCCAGCTTCCAATCGCGCAGGCTCTCCAGAAATGAAGTGGGGTTTCCAATTCCGCAGAAAGCAAAAAATTTTCTGCTTTGCGGCGAACCAATCGCCGCACCCGGATATTGCCCACTGACCTCGCGAATGGATTCCAGCTG
>JBAVQT010000385.1:0-7776 GCA_049694295.1 Candidatus Acidiferrales bacterium | reverse complement strand
GCGGAGCCTCGGCCATCGAAAAAATCGCCAGCCGCGTGGAAAAGGGCTCGACCGATGTCCGCGGACAATCCGTCAGCGTCGAAATATTCACGCAATCGCCGGACAAGCATTCCGTGGTCTGGCATCTGAAGGATGGAGATAGCGCCACCACCGTAGACGGCCACGAAGGTTGGTCCGCCTCGCCCGGACGCCCGCCACGCGAGATGCACGATTCCGACGTCGCCGCCGCACGGATGGACGCCGATCTGCAATTCCCTCTGCACATTCAGCGGATTTTCCCCGAACTGCGCGTCGAGTATCCCGAAAAAATCGGCGACCGCGACGCCTACGTGCTATACGGCATCCGTGAAGGCCAGCCGCCCGTCAAACTTTACTTCGACGAGCAATCCGGTCTGCTGCTGCGCCTGGTGCGCTACGCGGAGTCTCCGCTGGGCCTCGATCCCTCGCAAGTCGATTATGCCGATTACCGCGACGTTGACGGCGTGCAAGTTCCATTTCGCGTCACTCTCTCTCAACCCGGAAACACTTCCACCACTCAGATTGACGAAGTACGCCAAAACGTTCCGATCGACGATGCCATATTCGCCAAGCCAGCTTCCGATCGCTCTTCGCCTGCCCGACCCGAACATCCCGGGCCAGCGCCGAAACATCAATGAAAGAGCTACCCGTCTGCATCGCTTACAAATTGCGCCCGCGCATCCAGACTCAAAAACGCAACCAGCCAAAACGTCAGCTCAATCCCCTGCTTGACAACCTCCTTCCGTCAGCAGCACTATAATTAGCGAGTAAACGCTTACTTGCCGTTCTCATCCGAGTTTGCGCACCCGCTCCGCCGCATTGCGCGATCGCCCGGCAGCTAGCTCAAGGAGACCAGACCATGAAGAAGACCTCGAGGCGCCAATTCCTTAAAACTGCAGCGGCTACCACTGGCGCCGCTCTCGCAGTGCGCTCGATTCCGGCCTGGGCCGCTTCATCTCCCGCCGCGCAGGTTGCCATCACTCCGCAGCTATCCGTCTTCGGATACTCCCAAGTTCAATTGTTGGACGGTCCGTTTCGCCGACAGTTCGATCAGAATCACGACCTTTATCTTCATCTCGATGAAGACGCGCTGCTCAAGCCGTTCCGTCAGCGCGAGGGCCTCCCGGCCACAGGACCGGATATGGGCGGCTGGTACGACAATGGCACCGACTTCAGTCCCATGGATAATTTCCACGCCTTCATCCCGGGTCACAGTTTCGGACAATATCTATCCGGACTCGCGCGCGCCTACGCCATCACCGGTTCGAAACCCACCCAGGAAAAAGTGCAGCGATTGGTTCGCGGCTACGGCGCAACCGTCGACCCGGCTGGAAAGTTTTATATAGATTACCGTTTGCCCGCATACACCTTCGACAAGACCTGTTGTGGCTTGATCGACGCGCACGAGTTTGCCGCCGATCCCGCCGCGCTCGACGTGCTCTGGCGCAGCACTCAGGCCGTGCTGCCGCATCTGCCTGAAAAAGCGCTGAGCCGCGCCGAACAGCGCGCTCGCCCTCACAAAGACATCGCTTACACCTTTGACGAAACCTACACTCTCCCCGAAAATCTTTTCCTGGCTTACCGCCGCAGCGGCGACCCGCGTTACAAGGATCTCGCCGTCCGCTTCATCGAGAAGGAATATTTCGATCCCCTCGCTGAGGGACAAAACGTCCTTCCCGGCGAGCACGCTTACAGTCACGTCAACGCGCTCAGTTCCGCCATGCAGGCGTATCTGGTGCTCGGCGACGAGAAATATCTGCGCGCCGCCACCAAGGGCTTCCACATGGTTCAGGACCAAAGCTTCGCCACCGGCGGATGGGGTCCGGACGAAGCCTTTGTCGTTCCGGGAAGCGACGGCCTGGCTCAAAGCCTGGGACTCACGCACTCCAGCTTCGAAACTCCCTGCGGCTCCTACGGTCATTTCAAAATCACTCGCTACCTGCTGCGTGTGACGGGCGATTCCCGTTACGGCGACAGCATGGAGCGCGTTCTCTACAACACCATCGCCGGCGCTTGGCCCATTCTTCCCGACGGAACGTCTTTCTACTATTCCGACTACAACAACGATGGCAAAAAAGTTCATTACAAGGATAAATGGCCCTGCTGCTCCGGCACCTTCCCGCAACTCGCGGCTGATTACGGCATCAGTTCTTACTACCAGGGCAAGGACGGCATTTACGTCAACTTGTTCCTGCCTTCCACCCTTTCGTGGTCGCCGAACGGCACCCCATGCACGTTGACCCAAACCACGGACTTTCCGCGAGCCGACACTTCGCAGTTCGAATTCAAGCTCGCGCGGCCCGAGACGTTCGCCGTTAACGTCCGGATTCCCGGATGGGCCGGCGCAAAGACCACCGTCTCTGTAAATGGTGGCCGGTCGGAAAACAATGTGATCCCAGGAAAGTTTTTGGCGCTGCAGCGCACCTGGAAAGATGGCGATCGCATCGAAGTGGAATTCGACATGCCCATGCAATTGGAACCGGTCGATGGCAAAAATCCGAACATCGTGGCTCTGATGCGCGGCCCGATCGCGCTTTTTGGCGTGGGTGATACTCCAGCGCAATTAACGCGCGCGCAATTGCTGGCGGCTTCGGAGCTGGCGAAATCCTCCGAAGACTGGGTCGTCAAGACGGATTCTGGCGTGCTGACTCTCCGTCCCTTTTCGACGATTATGAACGAAAATTACAGGCTCTATCACCAGGTCGACGCGTAAACCGCGATCGACTTCCTGCTGGCGGTTATTTCCTCGCCGAAGTCTCTAGCGGAAGTCCCGCGCGGCGGCAGGCGCCCCAACACGCTGCGCCGTTAACAATCGCTGGCAGCGGAATGCGGCTCGGAATCTCGTTCCCTTCCCGCTATCTCCGATAATTGCGATGCGCGATCACGCCTTCAGCAGCGGCGTCCACACCTGCATGGGCGTCTGTTCGCGATTGGCCCACGCATAATAAGGAATAAAGGTTAGCGGCACCGATCGGTTTTTCGGCGGCGCCGAACTGTACGTCGAATACAACGCGTCGCGCGAGCTTCCGTATTCGTAGACCGCGCCCTCGTGCTGCAGCACCATCACGCCGCCCAGCAGGTCGCTCCGGAACTCGCTGTGAAATTCCCCAGTCGGCTTGTGGCCCAGGTCCAGCGCCACGTCAGCCAGCGCCACGCCGTTCGGTTGATCCATCTGTTCCATGCAATACACCAGCGGCCCGCGCTGCACGGCCACCCGTCCGGCATCCTCCACCACGTGAGCATTCGCTTCGATCAACTTCGGTTTCATTTCCATTTTCAACTGCACCGTGTCGCCCGCCGACCATTTCCGCCGAATCGGCAGATACTCGCCGGCTTTCGCCCCCGCCACTTCCTTGCCATTCACACTCGCCTGCGCGCCGTTGGCCCAGCCCGGAATACGCAGATAGAAAGTAAATTCCGTGGGTTGCGCCGGCGTCACGCCAATCTCCACGCTGCCGTCCCACGGATAATTTGTCTTCTGCGTGATCTTCAGGCCCGTTCCGTCTTCCAGATGCCAGTTCAGTTCTGAATTATCGTAGAGATGCGCGTAAATGCCGTCGTTGCTGGTGCTGTAGAAATATCCCGGAAGCGAGGCAAACGTCCGCTCCAGATTCGGCGGGCAGCAATCCGTGTCATACCACGGATTGCGAATCTGATCGCCCGTCGAAGGATCGAACGCCAGAGGATTTCGATAGCAGTAGAGCGTGCCATCCAGTGACATCCCCGAATTGATTCCGTTGTAGAGCGCTCGCTCGATCACGTCGGTGAACTTCGCGTCTCCGGTCACCGCCAGCATGCGCCAATTCCACATCATGTTACCGATGGCCGCGCAGCTCTCGCCGTAGGCGCGGGCATTTGGCAATTCATAGGCATCGCCAAACGCCTCGCCGGCCGCGCGCGAACCCACCCCGCCGGTAACGTACATCTTCGTGCCCACCATGTCGCTCCACAGCACATTCAGAGTCTTCCAATAGGTTTCGTCGCCCGTCTCCATGTAATAGTCCGTCGCGCCGCAGCATGCATACATCGCGCGCACCGCATGTCCCTCCAGCTTCGTTCGCGAGGTAAAGGGAGTTCCGCTGAACATATATATCGTTCGCCGCGGCGGCAGCTGAATCCGATCGTCGCCCTGCAGGATGTATCCCGCCAGTTCGAGTTGCCGCTTATCTCCCGTGGTGCGGTACAGCTCGATCAGCGCCATTTCGATCTCCGGATGTCCGGACACGATCGGCTTGAGCGGCGCCGGCCCATAGCTCGGCAGCAGAAAATCATCCACGAACCGGATCCCGGCATCGAGCATCTTCGGGTCGCCGGTGCCCCGGTAAAAAGCGATCGCGCCCTGCAAATAGTGCCCCATGTTGTAAAGCTCATGCCCGGTCTCCTGCGTTTCCGGCAACATGCTGAGCGAAGCGCGATCGTCCACGAAATAAGTGTTCAGGTATCCGTTGGGCTTTTGCGCGGCCACCACGTCATCGATAAATTTCTGTGCCGAAGCACGTAGGTCGGGATACGCCCCGGATTGCAGCGTGAAACCGACAGCCTCGGTCCACTTGTAAACATCGGAGTCCGAATAGACGGGCCCCTTTTGCGCGGCGGTGCTCTTGCCGGTCAGCCGGAGAAAATTATTAATGCGCCCGTTCGCCACCAGCAGATCGTGCATGCTTGGAATGCTCTTCTCCACGTTGGTCGTGCGGCGCTGGCCCCAGAAGCCATTCTCGATCGTCACGGCGCGCACCGGAATATCCTTCAGTTTTGCGTGCGGAGACCTGGTCAGATTTTCCACGCCTTGATCTTTCCAGGAGGGGCTTGCGAGGAGAGCGGCGCCGGACTGACCCAGTCCGTTCGTCCGCGCCTCGCCTCCGGGCACGCTGGCAAACAGTCCTTTCGTGGGCAGCAAACACGCCGCAGCTCCTGCGGAAACAGCCGATGTCACAAAGCGCCTGCGCGATATAAGTTCTTTCTTGCTCATTAGGGCCTCCCTCGGGGAACTTCAGCGAAACCTATCGTCGGGGATCGGGTTCGCCAGGATTCCGAAACATAATTGGCGCGACGCCAGCCAGTCTCGCGCCACTAGCCCGAGTATACCCAAAATCGTGTAAACGTTTCCTCACTTTTAAACACGGCCTCTCCCGCCACGTCCCTCGTTATTTTGCCGCTCGATTAATCGGGGCATCTGTCGTACGCTCGGCCTGTCGAGAGTCGGCGATCCTCTTCCATGCCGCATTACCGTGGAACCACAAGAGAGTGGAACCATAAGGTAGTGGAATCATAAAAATGAAGCGTCGCCATCCACCATCGCTGAGCTCCACCGGCGGGACTTCTCGCAATCGAGCTGTCTCACGATTCAGCGCCCTTGCATTCGTGTTAGCGACCGCGCTGCTAGTGGCTTTCGCGGCTCCCATCACTTCACCCGCCGCACGATCGCCGGAAAAAGACAAAAAGGAAGCCACTCTACATTGGGATCCGCCCCAGGTTGACGCTCCCATTCCCTCGCTTTCCGCGACGCCGCCCTGCTGGCTTCACGGTGTCCTGAAACTCGCCGGTCAACGCGCCACCGAACTGGTGGATCACCTTCAGAACTTTAACGCCCACGAGCAGGTTCGCTTCGAGCAAACCGACACGCTGGGCATGTCCCAACTATTCGTCACCGAAAATTTCGAATACTTGGTCGATTTCGGCGAACAATCCGGCCCCCTCAAAATAAACGAAATCCGCAAGCCTCTTGGCGGCTCCGACGACGCGCGCATCAAGGCTCTGGTGGATAAGGGACTGCCGGCTTTGGGGCTCATCTTTTACCCGGTGCTGCAAGGCGATTACGAAATGCACTGCGAAGGCGCTACCCAATGGAATGGCAAGCCGGCATGGGTTGTCTATTTCCGTCAGGCGAATGGCATACCGCCGCGCACTCTCTCGATGAGTACCGCCACCATGACCTATCCGGTGAGCCTCAAAGGCCGGGCATGGATCGCCACCGACTCGGGCCAGTTGATGCATCTCGAAACGAATCTGGTGAAGGGGATTCCGATCATTGACCTGCGAGCCAACGCCGTGTCGGTTGACTACGCTCCGGTGGAATTCAAATCGCGGAATATCGAAATTTGGCTGCCTCAATCGGCCATCGCCTTCACCGACTACGGCAAGCGCCGCACCATCATCGAGCACACTTTTTCGGATTTCCTGCTCTTCTCGGTCCAGACTCGCCAAGTCATCGGCCAGCCAAAAGAGCAGTGAGCCAGTCCTCCGCCTGCGATCCGTTCTCGGCTCGATTTAGGCAGAGCATCATCTTACGAGGCGCGATAAACCTTTACCGTGAACACACGACTCCTCGGAATTGACGTCGGCACCGGCGGCACCAGGGCTGTGTTGCTCGAAGCGGACGGCCGCGTCGTCAGCGCCGCCGTCGCCGACCATGTTGCCATCTCTTCCCCTCATCCCAACTGGGCCGAACAGGACCCGCACGATTGGTGGGCCGCGACCCGCCAGGCCATCGGCGAGTGTCTCGCGCGCGGCGGCGCGTCACCCGGCGAAATCGCTGGCATCGGCCTCACGGGTCAGATGCATGGCCTGGTTCTGCTCGATGGCCAAGGCCGGGTGCTGCGTCCCGCAATTATCTGGTGCGACCAGCGGACCGAACAGCAGGCGCGAGCTATCACCGAGCGCATCGGCGCGCAGCGGTTAATCGAACTCACCGCCAACCCCGCCTTGACGAATTTTACTCTGACGAAAATCTGGTGGGTGCAGCAGCACGAGCCGCGCGAGTGGTCCGCAACCCGCTCGATTCTGCTTCCGAAAGATTACCTTCGCTTCCGCCTCACCGGCGCGCTAGCCACCGATGTTACCGACGCGTCCGGCACTCTGTTGTTGGACGTCGCCAATCGCCGCTGGTCCGCTCCCATGATCGAGGCTTCCCGAATCGACAGTTCCCTTCTGCCTCGCCTGTTCGAGTCCCACGAAATGACTGGGAAAGTCAGTGCCGAGGCCGCGCGCGCCACCGGCCTGCCGGCGGGCATTCCCGTGGTGGCCGGCGCGGGCGATCAGGCTGCAGGCGCCGTTGGCCTTGGAATCGTGCAACCGGGAGCCGTCAGCGCCACCATCGGCACTTCGGGCGTGGTCTTCGCCGCCACCGGCAAGCCCATTCTCGATCCTCACGGACGCATTCATACTTTTTGCCATGCCGCGCCAGCCCTGTGGCATGTCATGGGCGTCACTCAGGCTGCCGGCTACTCGTTGCGCTGGTTTCGCGACCAGTTCGTCGCGCCTTCCGCCGGCGTCTCGTATGACGAACTCACCCACGAGGCTGCCGCAGCTCCCCCGGGATCGGATGGATTGCTTTGGGCTCCGTATCTGATGGGGGAAAGAACTCCCCATCTCGATCCGCATGCCAAGGCAGCGTTCGTCGGCATCACCTCCCAACACACGCGCGCGCACCTGATTCGCGCCATCATGGAGGGAGTAGCCTTCAGCCTGCGCGACTCGCTGACTATTTTTTCCGAGCTGAAAATTCCCGTCGAATCCATACGCCTGGGAGGCGGAGGCGCGCGCAGCGCTCTCTGGCGCGAAATTCAGGCCGGCATCTACGGCATGGCGGTGGGAACTGTCGAAGCCGAAGAAGGCCCCGCCTACGGCGCTGCGTTGCTCGCCGGCGTGGGTGCCGGCGTCTGGCCGTCCATCGAGAAGGCATGCGAAGCAGTGGTTCGTCCTTCGGAGATAATTCAACCGAATCCAAAGCACGTCGAACTCCTGAATCGCTGTTACCAC
>JBAVQT010000384.1:0-3149 GCA_049694295.1 Candidatus Acidiferrales bacterium | reverse complement strand
ATGTGAGAGCGATTGGAGTGACCGTGCCAGGCTGGGTGGATGCCGCGAAAGGCTCGGTCACCGCTGCGACGAACCTGCCGTGCTGGCGAAATTTTCCCCTGGCAGCAAAGATTAAGAGCAAGTACCGCCTGCCTGTGCGCATCGCGAATGACGCGAATGCGGCGGCGCTGGCCGAAGCCACCTGGGGAGCCGGCGCGGGATGCCCCACTGTTTTCTACGCCACGCTGGGCACGGGTGTCGGCACTGGAATCGTGTTCGACGGGAAAATCTTCGAAGGCCGCACGGGCGCGGCGGGCGAAGGCGGCCACGCCACCATAGATTTTCGCGGGCCGCTTTGCGGCTGCGGCAAGCGCGGGTGCATTGAGGTGTACGCATCGGGAACGGGAATTGCCCGGCGAGCGCGCGAGCAAATGGCCGAGCGTGGTGCGCGCGCGCCACAACTGAAAAAATTGGCTCGCGCCGCCGGTGGGGAAGTGACAGCGGAAATAATCAGTCGCGCAGCGCGCGAGGGCGACCGCCTGGCCATCGAGGTGCTCGAAGAATCCGCCGATCGGCTGGCGATCTGGCTCGGCAATATTATTGACCTGCTTGATCCGGATGTTCTGGTGATCGGCGGCGGCGTGGGACATCTGATGATGACGTTCGAGGAGCGCATCCGCGCGGCGCTGAAAATCTGGGCGGTGAATCCCCGGCAGGATGAGGTCGCCCTCCTCGCGGCGCACTACGGGTCCGAATCGGCTCTGGTAGGCGCCGGCGCTCTCGTCCTGCCGCGCTTGCGAAATGCAGGCCATCCGGCTGCTCGTCAAAAAAATCCGCGCGCGTCTCGGCGCTAGCCCATCCCTTACTTCCTGATTTGTTTTATAGTCGCGGAGATTTTAGCGGAACCGGCGGATCAGAAGCGTGTGGCGTCCCGATCGGTAGAGACCGACCACATAAATGATGGCCTTCCCCTTTGTCGAATAGATCAGCTGGCGAATCCGCAGCAACGGCGATCCGCGCGGCACGGCCAGCATCTCGGCCATCCGCAGATCGGCCGCCGTGGCGTCAATCTCTTCATCCGAGTAGGCCATCTCGACGCCGTACTCATTTTCCATGGTGGCGAAAAGCGAGCCGTACTCCAGAGCGTCGCCGGCCAGACCGGGAAATTCGTCCGCGGAGACGTAGCAAATCTCCAGCGCAAACGGCTCGTCGGCGGCCAGGCGGATGCGTTCGACCCGCAAGAGCGGCGCAGAAGCGGACAGCGCCAGCCGTGCCGTGATTTCCGGCTCGGTGCCCGTAACGGTGGACTGCACCACTTTCGATCGCGCAGCCAGGCCGCGGCTGGCCATCTGCTCGGTATAACTCATCAACTTATTGAAGTGGATCTTGGGAGGCGCGACGAATGTGCCGGCTCCGTGGCGCCGCTCCACCAATCCTTCGCGCGCCAGATCGGCCAGCGCGTGGCGAGCGGTCATTAAGCTGACTTTGTGAAGCTTCGCCAGCTCCCGCTCGGAGTCCACGATATCGCCCGGCTTCAGTTGCGCCACCTCGATGCGCCGGCGAATAGCGTTTTGGATTCTCCTGTAGGCCGGCTCTCCATTGCGGTGGTTCGATTTCATGTGCTCTCCGGGGTGTGGGAGTGATGAATTCAGAGCATCGAGGCTCGCGCGCCACTTGGCCGATTGTCCAGCCCGGCCGTACGCGGCGATGCCAGGTGCTATAGAGCTTTCGCGCGCTCTAAAGCCACTCCCCCATATATACCTTATTTTTTTCACTTGACAATAGGAAAGTCCCGCTATATAGCTCTTGTGCGTGCTATATAGCTCTAGGCGCCGCACAAGGGGTGGGTCGATGCGGTGCGCCTACCGCCGTTTCATCAGGAGGCTTTTGTGAACTCGAAGCGTTGTATTTTCACCATGGGGATTCTTCTTTCGTTTTTCGCGTTGGCAACTCTTCTCGTTTCCGTCCCTCCCGCAGGGGCGCAGGAAACCACCGGTTCCGTCATCGGAACGGTCACCGATAGTTCGGGCGGCGTGATAGCGGGTGCCACTGTAACGGTTCATGATGCCGACCGCGGCCTCAGCTATACCGCGCAAACCAACGAATCGGGCCTCTATACGCTCAATCGTGTGCCGGTCGGCAACTATGACCTGGTCGTCGAGGCCAAGGGATTTCAGAAAGCGCTCTATCCAACTTTCACTCTGGTGCTGAACCAGGTCGCTAAGGTTGACGTTCAGTTGAAAATCGGGCAAGCGACGGAGACCGTCGAAGTTACGTCTGCGCCACCGATCTTGCAGACGCAAACTAGCGAACTCAGCACGGTTATTGACGCGCGCACCAACGTCGCGCTTCCTCTCGCCTCGCGAAACTACATCCAGCTGACTCTGCTCGCTCCGGGCAGCGTGACGCCGAATCCTCAAACGCTCACGACCGCGCAGCGAATCGACAGCGCTGGTCGTCCGTATATCAATGGGAATCGCGAGGAGTCCAACAACTTCCTGCTCGACGGGATGGACAACAACCAGGTCTCGGACAATCTGGTCGGCTATCAGCCCAGCCCCGACGCCATTCAGGAATTCAACCTCATCACTCAGAACGCGCCCGCCGAATTTGGCAACTTCTCGGGCGGAATCGTCAGCGTCTCGCTGAAGTCTGGAACCAACCAGTATCACGGCGACGCCTTCGAATTTTTCCGCAACGACGTTCTCAACGCCAATAGCTGGCAAAACGGATTGACGGATCCGGTCACTCCCAAGGCCGCCCTCCGCTGGAATCAGTTCGGTGCGACCTTTGGCGGGCCTGCGATTAAGAATAAACTATTTTTCTTCATCGACTATCAGGGACAGCGATTTGATCATCCCTCCACGACCACCGCATACACCGTGTTCACAGCGGGCGAACGAGCTGGCGACTTCGGAATTCTCTGCACCGGTATCGACGGATCCTGGAATGCCGCCGGAACCCTTTGCACGATTCCGGGTTCGAGTGGCGCGCCGGCAACAACCAAGAACGCGTTGAAGAATCCAACCACGCAAGCGCTTGTTCCGTTTAATAATTTCGCAAATGCTGGCATTGCCCCGAATCCGGTCGCGGCGGCCCTGTTTGCAAATTCTCTCTATCCCCAGCCGGTCAACGCGAATCTCACGAACAATGCTTTCTACACCACCAAC
>JBAVQT010000383.1:0-1899 GCA_049694295.1 Candidatus Acidiferrales bacterium | reverse complement strand
GTCAAATCCTCCATGTGGCCGAGAGAAAGTTTGTAGGCGCCGGGATTGTGCGAAAGCGCCGAGGAAATATCGCCGGGCGCTGGAATGTGACGCACGTAAATCAGAAGCGCGAAGCACGCTACGGCTGCCGCGGCGAGCAGCACGGCAAGCACGCGCGTTCCGCGGCGCACCCAGTCACCGCCCATGGCCATGGCGGACCCGAGGAGAAGCGCGAGCGCCGGATAGATGGGCATCGAGTAGTATTCCTGCGTGGTCGAGAATGTAAAAAAAATTAGGACGAATCCCGTCCAGCAGAGTGCCAGCAGGCGCGTGCGGCCGGCGCGGTCCACGGGCTTGAACGAAAGCTCGGCGACGGCGGGGAAATAGACGCTCCACGGAAAAAGCCAGATCAGATGGAAGAGCCAGAAATAGACGCGCGGGACGGTGCTGTAGTCGCGCGGGAAGCGCAAATTCAAAAAACGAAGAAGCTGCTCGTTGATTATGAAAAACCACAGGAAACCGTGATAGTGGCCCGGGCCGCTATGCAGCGTCCACGCAAAATACGGAGGATTGCGCAGAGTGGCAAGGACATGCCACGGCAACGCGATGAGCAGCACGATGGCCGCGCCGCTGTAAGGATGCAGCCGGCGCCAGGTGCGCCTCAAGAATAGCTGGCGAGTAAGCAGAAGATAGACCACCGCAGCGCCGATCGGAAACACCACGCCGATCAAGCTTTTCAGCAGCAGACCGACACCCAGGCTCGCAGCCGCCAGCCACGCCCAGAGGCGCGGACGTGGTTCTTCTTCTTCCAATGCGCGGAGAAATCCCCACATCGCGAGAGCGATGCAGAGCATCAGCGTCACGTCAGGAATCAAGATGCGCGTAAAAAGGAAAAGTCCCACGCAGGTGGCGAGACACAAGCCGGCGTAAAAACCGGCGCGCCGCCCGAACGCCCACACGCCAAACGCCGCCGTCAGCCAGCAAACTCCCAACACCGAAATCACGATGGGAATGCGCGCCGCCCAGTCGCGAACGCCAAAGACTTCGTACGACCCGGCCATCGTCCAATAAATGAGCGGCGCTTTCTCGAGGTATTTGACGCCGTCGAGGCGCGCGGTCACCCAGTCGCCGGAGGTCAGCATATTGCGCGAGATTTGCGCCTGCACCGCGTCCACATCGTCCATTAGCGACGGCGGCGAAATCATGCCGTTGATGTAAATCGCGCCGGCGAAGAGGAGGACGATCAGGTAGAGGAGAGAACGCCCTCGCGCGCCGTTTGAGCCGGCGGGGAAAGAGGCGTCGTTTGAATGTTCCATCTTTTCATCCAGAGAAACAGGATCAGCAAACCCCAGAGGTTGTAGCCAAGATTGGCGCGGCGCTCCATGTGGCGGCGCACGCAGGAATCGATCGCCGCGCGATTGAAAAGGGCGCCGTGCGCGGTCGTCCCGGTGGCGATCGCGTCGAGCAACATTTTCTTCAGCGGGCCGCGCAGCCATTGGTGCGCCGGAATGTCGAAACCGGTTTTCTTGCGCCGCAGGATGCTGGGCGGCAGCGCGCGCTTCATCAGGTCTTTGAGAATGAATTTCTGCATCGAGCCGCGAATTTTGAAATCGGCCGGCAGGCGCGCGGCGAACTCGACGATGCGGTGATCCAGAAAGGGAGGCCGCACCTCGAGCGAATGGGCCATGCTCATGCGATCGGCTTTGGTCAGGATGTCATCTGGTAGGAAATATTTCTGGTCGAACCAGAGATAGGGCGCGAGCCAGTCGGGCGAGCCCAGCTTTTCGCGCAACTCGCCGAGCGCGCTCGCCAGCGCCGGCGGACAGGCCTGGTTGAGCAGCGCACGTTTCTCGGCGTCGGAGAATGTTCCGTTCCAATAGACGTGCGCGCGAGCGGGGGCCATGCGGCAGCCTTCGAGAA
>JBAVQT010000382.1:0-5712 GCA_049694295.1 Candidatus Acidiferrales bacterium | reverse complement strand
TCTTTACGCGGCTCACGTGATCAACGACATCTGGCACGAGACGCGCGACGCAGAAGCCATCGTGGTCACCGACGTCGGCCAGCACCAGATGTGGGAAGCGCAATATTACAAGCACGAGAAGCCGCACTCGCTAATCACCTCCGGCGGGCTCGGCACTATGGGTTTTGCTCTCCCGGCGGCCATCGGCGCAAAGGTATCGCGCCCTGAAGCCGAAGTCTGGGTTGTCGTCGGCGATGGCGGTTTTCAGATGACTATGTCTGAGCTTGCCACCATCGTTCAGGAAAAGCTGAAAATCAACATCGCTATCATCAACAACGGGTATCTCGGCATGGTTCGCCAATGGCAGGAATTCTTCTACGAGCGCAACTATCAGGCGACGCCGCTACTCAATCCAGATTTCGCGAAACTTGGCGAGGCCTATGGCATTCGTTCGCATTCCATCAATCGCCGCTCGGAAGTGATTCCGGCCGTTCGTTCCGCGCGCCGTCACGATGGACCCGTGCTTTTCAATTTTCAGGTCGAGCAGGAAGATACCGTGTACCCGATGGTCGCCGCCGGCTCATCACTGCATGAAATGATTCGCCGCCCGAGCCCCATCGTTGAAACCGCCGCGGACCAGTAGTCCGCCCCAGGTGATACGAACATGCTGAACACATTCGTGGTTTATGTGGAAAATAAGCCGGGCGTTCTCACGCGCGTTGCGTCTCTCTTTCGCCGCCGCGCCTTCAACATCGATTCGCTCACCGTGGGGCGCACCGAGAAGCCCGAGGTCTCGCGCATGACTATCACCGTGGATGCCGATCCGGACCAGGCGCGTCGAGTCGAAGCCAATCTTTATAAACTGATCAACGTCCTGCTGGTCGAGAACATCACGCACGAACCATCGCTCGTTCGCGATCTGGCCATGATCAAGATCGCCGTCTCGCAGGAAGCTCGCTCGCATGTTCTGGAGCTCGCCAACGTCTTTCGCGCGCGCGTCGTGGACGTTGCTCCCGACTCGCTTATCATCGAAATCACTGGCGCCGAAGATAAAATTGACGGCCTGCTCGAAGTCCTCCGCCCTTATGGAGTTCTCGAAATGGTTCGCACCGGAATCGTCGCCATGCGCCGGGGCACGAAAGCCTCCGCAGTCGCCTCAGGCGTGGTTGCTTCTGTCGCTGCCGCTTCCGGCGCAGTTGCCCAAATCGCCGACGACAACGTCTCGCAATCCGTCTAGCTGTGGCGCAAATCGGCGTATGAGATAAAACGCTCGGGTTTTCGTGAACTCCCACGCTTGTGCCCAACGCCCGCACTCTGAACCCGGGTTCAGTGGATCGCACTAACGATAGCCCGCTTCACGGCTCGGGGTCGAACTCTTTACGATCAGATACAGCTGTAATATGAGCGCATACCACGCGATGGCTGCCGTTGCGCTCATGTACGCGCGATTGGCTCGGCTAAAGGAATCGTTGAGCATTCGCGTCTTCGAAAATCAACAGACCTGCTGGGCGGCCAATCTGTCGAAATACCGTTCCGCAGTTCACCGTAGAGTGGCGCAACACTTTATCGAAGCGTCCCACCGCGCGAGAATCTCCATTTGCGTTTGACCGCACCTCGCGCATTCGCTATCATGTAGTCGCGGGGTGGAGCAGCCTGGTAGCTCGTCGGGCTCATAACCCGGAGGTCGTTGGTTCAAATCCAACCCCCGCAACCATCCGAGCGCGTACACCAAGCAGGTGACGCGCTCGATCCATTTCTGGGTAGGATCCCAGCAAGTTCCACTCTCCTCAGCCGCCTATTCGCTTCCCGCCTCGATTTGTCGTGATGACAGACGAATTTCGCTGACATGCTTCAATCATTCGAGGCGAGCCCAGGTTACAGCGCTGTTTAGCAAATCAGGCAAAGCTGTGAGTCGATTCTTGACGAAATCTGTCAGAAATTCGGGTTGAACTGGCTGCCCGTCTCTCGGGGCGATTCCGTCTACGATCCCCGGCTCGACCGATGCTGTTAGGGACAACGCTGCTCGATGTCCGATCAGCGGCTATTTTAGGACCTTCACGATTATGGGCACCTGGATGTTGAACTGGCCCACCATAACCATGACATTCACGGTATATGTGCCTGCCGGCGTTCCACTAATGCCGGGCGCGCAGCCAGAGATACCGCCCAGGAGGAGTAGCACAGATAACAAGCCCGCTGCGCACGAAAGCCGTAGCCGCGTTCGATTCTGCCGCGCCAGTTGGAGCGCCATCAGCATTGCCAGCAATCCGCAGAGCCCGAACGGTTCCAGCCACCAGGGTTCGTCTTGAGGCTGAGCATTGTGCAGCGACCCTTTCGCGTTGGCATCGGTTGCGACGATGGTGACAGTCACCGTATACGCGTCCGGCTCACCCGGAATCGGAGTAACGCTAAATGTACAATGGCCACGCGGTATGCAATCGGTCACTTCCGCAACTTGCGGCACAACGTTCTCATTGCCGGCAAGGCAGACGGTGAGCGAAGTGGTTGTAGTTATGCCTGACTTAACAGTCACAGTGTTACTGAAGGCGGCACAGGGCGCAAAAACTTCCACAAGGCTTTCGGTGAACGGATTCGAAGTGCTCGTGAGAAACCCGCCGCCTGTGAACGGAGTGTAGACTGCCGTGAACTGCGTGGTCCCAGTTCCAAACTGCGGAATCGTGGTAAAGGAGCACACTCCCACACCGTTGTTCAACGTCGTCGTCGTGCAGGTGTCGCCGAAACCGTCCTTGACCACCACCGTTCCGGTGGGCGCCACGCTTCCCGATGTTTGCGCAACTGTGAAGTTCACGACTACGGGTGGCCCATCCACCAATGCATCGGGCTCGGGCAGTGGAAAGCTGTGAAAGCTGGAGCTGGTCGACGTAATAGTTGTAGTCGTCGCAATAGACGCGGCTTGGTTCGTTAGTGAAAAGCTCGCGGTCCCAGTGACGCCGGGTGCGGAAGCCGTCACGGTGTATGAACCGGAAGTCGAATTGGCGGTAAACGCTGCTGACATCGCTGTTCCCGTCGAACTCGTCACGGCGGTATCGCTTCCGCCCGC
Organism: Candidatus Acidiferrales bacterium; assembly: GCA_049694295.1. GTDB lineage: Bacteria > Acidobacteriota > Terriglobia > Acidiferrales > UBA7541 > Palsa-295. The sequence goes on along the minus strand of JBAVQT010000382.1, from coordinate 2,672 downwards.
AAATGTGCCACTAGCGCCACTCGCGGGCGCAACGAAGGTCACAGTTACCCCGCTCACACCGTTCCCGTTTTGATCGAGCACCGTAGCCACCAAGGGCGCCGAGAACACCGCGCTGACCGCCGCAGTCTGCCCCGACCCGCTCGTCGTTGAGATCGTGTCTGTCTGCGTAGTACCGCCCTGCGTTCCGTAGATAAAAACCGTCCCCGCATCAGAATTATTTCCGGGGACGGGGAAGACAAACGTGCTGGCATCGCCGCTCATATAACCGTGCAGCGCGGTGTAATCCCCGGTCACATTCACGGAAGGTGGAAAGAATATGGTGGTTGGTGAACTGATGATTCCAGGTCCGCCCGGCCATGCCGCTTGGCTCGGAACGGTATCCGGCTCACTATATTGATAGATTCCGCGATTATCTGATCCCACTAAAATCACGCTGCCGTCATCACTAATCGCCGCTTGCTGCCCGAACGCAGAGCCAGCAGAAACCGTAGGTTTCAGCTGGGTGGTCTCGTTAAGGGGCGTGCTCGACGACCATCCGTTTGTTGGCCTCACGAACACGTATGCTTCTCCAGCATTGTCAGTCTCAAACGCGGCACCGATGACCGCAGTATCGCCAGCACTATCGACCGCCGCGGCAAACCCGAAGCCGCCCTTTGTGTTCGCGTCAGAATTCAGGAGCTTGGCCGATTCGACAACCGGCTCTGAAGCGCTGGCCCAGCCGCCGGAAGCAGTAGGCTCGAGAAAAATATACCCCTCGCCCTCAAAAGACCTGGCTCCAAACGATCCGGCAGCGACCGTCTTACCATCGGCGCTGATGCCGAGGCCAACCCCGAAATTGTCGAACGTAGCTACGTCGGACGGTTCGAGTTGGGTCGTCTCATTAGCGTCGGCCCAAACGCTTCCGGGCCGAACATAGACATTTACATGGCCGAGGCCGGTGTTGGGGCTGGATTGGCGGGCAACAATGGTGTCCCCGGCTTTGTCGATACTGATAGAGCTTGAAAAAAAGTCTCCAATAGCACCGTCACTGGCCATGAGTTTTGCTGATTGGTCCGATGTCGTCCATGAATCTTCGCTGGTTGCGGAAAAGGCGTAGAGTTCGCCCATGCATTGCGTCATAGTGTTAATCACTTGACACTCGTGCTCGGGCGCGGAGACGACGATCGTCTTTCCGTCGCCGCTAATAGCCACGGCGTTTCCGAAACCATCGCCAGTTTGCGCTGAGCTGGGGTCGGAAGCGGTCAGTACTGCGGTCGCCTGCGTCGCGGTTGTCCAGCCAGTCGTGGGCTCAACAAAGACATAGGCTGCTCCGTCGAAGTTCGTGCTGCACAGTCCCAGACCCAGGTCATAACCGCACCCGCCCGCGACAACCACGGTACCGTCGTCACTAATCGCAGCCGAAATGCCAAGGAGTCTTTTGGCCGGGGCACTCGATTCGCTTAGTTGAGCTATTTCACTGTATGTCGGATCGATTGTGACGGGAAACTTGGCGCCTTGGGCGTCCACCTGGACCCTCATCCCCTGTTTTCGCATCTCGAGCCAGGAAGGCAGCTCGCGCCCGTATGCATCGCGGGCGATCAAACCTCCATAACGCAGTGCGGGTCGACCGCTTTCGTCCTGCAAGGTCAGCGCTTGGCTGGGAGTATCCTTAGAGTTTTTCCACTTGCCCGTAAGCAAGAAGTCCAAGGTTAGCTTGTAGTGATTGGACGTTGCACTCCACGGCGCCTGCGCAATGAGGAAGCTTTGTTCAAGTCCGAGCGGACCGTTGACGTACCACTCAGTCAAACCTGCCCGAGAGTATTCGACGCGGTTGGCAACCGCATGAGGCGCTGCACCTGCTGACCTCATGACATTCCCGTCGTAGCCATAACCGACCAGTTTCATTCCCCAGTGCGCGTGGTGTCGCTGAAGGTCGACCCCCTCGGTGCTAAAACTCGCGGTCATGTGATTCGCGGGATTTTCTGTGTCAAATCTGCTGCCGAAATTCCTGGCGCTGTAATGCGCGTCATGACTGCCGAGCGTAGCGGAGATGACCGGCACCAAAGCCCCGGGAATCTGGTGAACGCCGCTCGTCTGTTCGGGGCGCAGGCCCAGGCGCATGTTTCCTTCCGCCGGGGATGCTTTCGCTGGCGGAGTGACAGCGATTGGTTTGGGTGCGGATTCGGTTTGCAGGGGCTTCGGCTGGCGCCGGGTTGGCGGGGCGCTAATTAGCGCCAGGATAGCCAGTCCGGTCAGGCCAAGAATTCCGATCGTTTGGAGAGCAACTCTCTTGGTGAGTCTCGCCTTCATCGAAGTTCTCCTTCGTTCCGGTCATTTTTTGTGAGTGCGCTCGGGCAGGCAATTCGCTTGAACCTGGGTGCGCGCGCGACTATGCGGGTTACGCTATCCACCCGACAGAAAGCAATTCTTCGAAGGCCAGCTCCACTTCGCGGCCCCAACCAATCTCGATGACGCACCACTCCTAGTGTCCTGAGTAACGATCTGCGAGACTGTGGCGCAAAGATACGCTGTAGGTCAATGAACGGAAGCCGGTCTATTTCTGACCTATTTCTGAACTCGTAAGCCGCTATGAATCAGCACCCTACGGTTAGAAGAAATTGCGAGTGCTGGCAGAGCTCGATGGTATAGTGACGCCAGTTTTCTGTTGACACGGATGTGGAGCATCCAGTGGG
>JBAVQT010000381.1:0-3339 GCA_049694295.1 Candidatus Acidiferrales bacterium | reverse complement strand
CTTCCGCAGGCGCGCGATTGTACCTCGGCGTGTTAACGCGACCGACCGGGACGCGAACGGCGCCGAAGCAAGCTTCGGCTGAGGAAAGCGGCGGCGAGCCGCCGCACTCCACATCGTTTGATTGCCGCGCTGGGCTTGTCGTAGAATCGCGGTAATTTCCCTATGGGTCCTGCGACTCGATGAATGACTGGCCGCATGCACCGGTTCACCGACTGGGCTCCGCGGGCGCTTACATGATCACGGCAGCGACGTATCGCAAGGCTGCGCTCTTTCAATCGAAGGTTCATCTCGATCTGCTGAGGGCGCGATTGTTCGCGCTGGCGAAGGAATACGAAGCGGCCCTAGAAGCATGGGCCATCTTCCCGAATCATTACCACATTATGGTGCAACCAACCGAGGCCGGCAAAATCCGCAGCTTCGTGCGCCACCTGCACTCGATTACCTCACGCGAAATCAATTTGTTGGATGACGCGGAAGGCCGGAGAGTCTGGTTCCAATATTGGGATTCGCATATCACGTTCGAGCGATCCTATTTTGCGCGGCTGCATTACGTGCATGCGAACGCCGTGCATCACGGAATTGTGCGGCACGCTTCGGAATATCCTTGGTGCTCGGCTGGCTGGTTTCACAAGCAGGTGAAGCCCGCTTCGCGAAAGACCATCCTGAGCTTTCCGATTGATCGAATCTCGGTTCGAGACAACTTCCGCGTCAGCCGGGAAGATTTCGTGGACAAATGATGGTCTGTAAGCCGCGTGGAAAATAGTTCGCAGTGGCGATGGCGGATGGAGCGCGCGATAGATTTAGCTGAGTCGCGCGAGGTGCGGGAGTGCCGAGGGCCGAAGCAAGCTTCGGCTGGGGAAAGCGGCGGCAAGCCGCCGCACTCCAAAAGGTTGATTGCCACGCTGAAACGCCTGCAAGGTAGTGGGAACCGCTCGTGAAAGTCGAAACCCCACCGATGATCGGCCGGATGGACACCCGGGCCGAGCGTTTCACGGAAGCATGCTGGACTTGAAAGGCGCCGAAGCACACTTCGACTGGGGAAAGCGGCGGCGAGGCGCCGCACTCCGTAGGGTTTGGTTGCCGCGCGAAGCACCCATGCCTGACTAGCGGATTGCGGAACTACTGAATCGCGGGATCGCTGGCGGTGGCGGCGCTGGTGGAGTTGTAATGAATTACCAGCGGCTGGTCGGTGAAGTAGTGGTTGACGCCGGTGTAGGCGGGAATCTGGGGATCGGCACTGAGCGAAAAGCCCTGGAAGGCGCCGGTGGGATCGGCGCCGAGGGGAACATAGGTGAAGTTGTAGCCGCTCCTCGCGCCTGTGGAGAGCACGTCGTCGATCAGCTGGGCGTTGGTGGCGCTGGGCAGGCCGGTGACCGGGCCGCCGAGAGCGTTGAGCGAAGGCGCGTAGCCGATGCCGTAGGAGGTGTAGTAGAGGATTTCGGTGGTGGTGATGGTGCGGCAGTTTTCGATCGCCGCGGACTGGTTGGCGGCCACCTTGGCGCGAATGAAATTGGGGACAGCGATGGCGGTGATAATGAGAATGATGGCCACCACGATGAGAAGCTCGATCAGCGAGAAGCCGCCGCCAGAGTTTTCCGGCAGAGGGTGTGCGTGAGTTGGAATGGGCTTGGGCATGTGGCTGTTCCCGCGGGAGTCTCAAAAAAAAGAGGGAAAGGCTTTCGCCCTTCCCCCCGGATTGCGGTTCGGAACGGTTATTGCAAAGGAGCCGATGTTGCGTTCGCTCCCGCGCCCTGAATTGCGCGAATGACGCCGGTCTGGTCGGTGAAGAAGCTGCGATTACCGGTGCTACCCACGGTCAGCGGCGAAGCCGTGATCGTGTAGGTGAGTCTCGAACCGCACGCAGGATTGCCGGCGGACGCGACATCGCCCGTATCGGCCGTGCCTCCCACGTAGGTGAAGACATATCCGCTCTTAGTCGCAGGATCCGTACCGAGAGTCTGGTCAATCAGGTTGGCCGCATTGCAAGGAGCAGCGGTACCCGCGGCAGGAGCTGCGCCGCCCAAAGCTGTGAGGCTCGGAGCGAAGCTGTGTCCATAGGTGGTCTGAAACGTGGCGTTCGCCGTATTGATGGAACGGATCGAACCGGCGGCAGAAGATTCATTGGCCGCCATGCGCGCGCGAAGCAAGTTCGGAATTGCGATAGCCGCGATGATCAGGATGATGGCCACGACGATCAGCAACTCGATCAACGAGAAGCCCTTCTGGTTCTTGCGGTTAATCATTATTTCTCCTTGAAAAGGGAATGCCTGGAACTTTTCGGGTGCTCCTGGCGGAGCACGCCTGGGCAAAATGCATGGGGTAGCCAGACAAAGGTAATATCGGCGGCCGGAGCTAAGACATTAGGGGAACACAGGCGAGCAAGTTAGAGGATGCTTAGAATTGCGGCAAGACCGAGTGGAGCCGAAAGCTCAGACGCCGTGCTTTTTGGCGTAGTGGCGGAAGGAACGGTAGGTCATTTTGAGGGTTTCGGCGGCGCGGACGCGGACGCCGGCGGAACATTCCAGTGCGGCCAGAAGGTAGGTGCGCTCGATTCCGGCGATGTGCTTTTCGAGGTCGAGGCCGCCTTCGGGGATGAGCGCGGCCTTGGCTTCGGGAATGGCCGAGGAGCGATAATCCTGATAGAAGCTGGTGATGCGATCGGGCAGGCCGGCGACGGAAATACGGCGCGAAGTTTCGAGCGCCACGGAACGCTCGATGGTGTTCTCTAGCTCACGGACGTTGCCGGGCCATTCATAGACCTCGAGGCGGCGCATGGCTTCGGGGTCAATGCCTTCGAGATTCTTCCCCATGGAGCGCGTGTAGCGATCGAGGAAGAAACGCGCGAGCAAGGGAATATCGTCGCGACGCTCGCGGAGGGGCGGAAGCTGGATCGGTATGACGGAGAGGCGATAGAAAAGGTCTTCGCGGAAGCGATCTTCGGCAATTTCCTTTTCGAGATCCTTGTTGGTGGCGGCGATGACGCGGACGTCAACGTCGGTTTCCTCGGTGCTGCCGAGCGGGCGGATTTTCCCCTCTTGCAGAACGCGATAGAGCTTCACCTGCATGGTGACGCTCATGTTGCCGATTTCGTCCATGAAAAGCGTGCCGCCATTGGCAGCCTGAAAAAGCCCACGGCGATTTTCGTTGGCGCCGGTGAAGGCGCCCCTCATGTAACCAAAAAGCTCGGATTCGAGGAGCGTCTCGGGAAACGCGCCGCAGTTAATCGTGATGAAGGGATTTTTGGAGCGCGCGCTATTTTCATGGATGGCGCGGGCGACGAGCTCCTTACCCGTGCCGGATTCTCCGGTGATCAGGACGCGGCTGGTTTGCGGAGCGATA